>NZ_DBHIVL010000052.1:0-16358 GCF_057271695.1 Centipeda sp. (in: firmicutes) | reverse complement strand
TATGCGTCCGGTTTGTCTCCTTGTTCGGACGAAAAAATCTACGCCAATCTAACGGCCTTCATTTTATCAGCGATTCCTAGGAACTAAGTCCTTTTTTGTGCTTTTGGACAAGGTCGGGTATTCCGCGCACAGCCTTTTATGGCGTGGATTTGGGGGTGTTTTAGAGATTGTATGCAAGGAAAAGGGAATGCCTGTTTTCTTGAAAAAAAGGGGGAATTTTGCTATAACTGTTAGTAAAAGTGGTGAATTGTGGTGGATAGTGCCACGTGGTGGCGATAGAGAATCGAAGGGTGGTGCGGCAGGATGTTCATGGGGGAATACACTCATAGCATTGATGCCAAGGGCCGCGTCATCCTGCCCGCCGATTTTCGGCAGGAGCTCGGTGTCTCGTTCATCATCACGAAGGGGCTGGACGGCAGTCTCTTCCTTTTCCCACAGGCGGCATGGGACGAGTTCGCGGCGAAGCTGCGGACGCTCTCGATTGCCGACCCGAATGCGCGTGCGTTTGCCCGCTTCTTCATTGCAGGTGCACGCACGCTCGAATGTGATAAGCAGGGACGTTTTCTCGTACCTGCAAATCTGCGTGCCTACGCGAATATCGGTCTCAAGCAGGATGTCATCCTCACGGGTGCAGATGCACGCATCGAGGTCTGGGACAAGGAGAAGTGGCTGCGCTATGCGGGTGAGGTCGATCCGAACATCACGGAGATCTCGACGCAGCTTGCAGGCTACGGGATTACGATATGAGCGACTTTCATCACATCAGTGTTCTGCCAGAGGAAACGATTGAAGCCCTCGCGGTGCGCCCCGACGGTGTCTATGTGGACTGTACGCTCGGCGGAGCTGGGCACGCGGGGCGTATTGCACGGCAGCTTTCTGCGAAAGGCCGTCTCATCGGCATTGATCAGGACGAAATCGCGATTGCGGCAGCAAAGGAGCGTCTCGCGGATGCCGTGTGTCGGGTGACGCTTGTACGAGATAACTTCCGTAACCTCGCGGCGATTCTCGCCCGCGAAGGTGTGGATGAGGTGGACGGCATCCTCTTCGATCTCGGCATCTCATCGCCGCAGATCGACACGGCAGAACGCGGTTTTTCCTATATGCAGGACGCGCCGCTTGATATGCGTATGGATCGTCGTGCGGTGCGCAGTGCCTATACCGTTGTCAATGAATACGGCGTAGAGGAACTTACGGAGATTTTTTACACATACGGTGAGGAACGATGGGCAAAGCGCATTGCTGCGTTTATTGCGGAGACGCGAAAAATTCGTCCCATCGAGACGACAGGCGAGCTCGTCGCCGTCATCGACCGTGCCGTGCCGAAGGCGGTACGCGCAAAGGGCGGGCATCCCGCCAAGCGGGTGTTTCAGGCGATCCGGATCGAGGTCAATGAGGAGCTGACGATTCTCTCGGATGCGCTTCGCGATGCGGTACACGCACTCTGTACAGGCGGGCGGCTCGCTGTTATCACGTTTCACTCGCTTGAGGATCGCATTGTCAAAAGGACGATGCAGGAAGCGGCACGCGGCTGTATCTGTCCGCCGCACACGCCCGTCTGCATCTGCGGTCATGCACCGGAGGTGCGCCTGATCGGCAAGGCACGCGCAGCAAGTGCTGCTGAATGCGCGGCGAATCCACGGGCAAAGAGCGCAAAGCTGCGCGTCGCAGAGAAAATATAAGGAAGCAGAGACCAAAGGAGGTGAGGGTGTATGCCGGCACATAAAGTGTATGCTTATGAATATGCGTATGAGGAGGAGATACGACCCGCACCACAGCCGGAGCCTCCCAAGGAGCCGCTGATCCGACGGGAGGTCAATACGAATCTCAGGAACTGTCTGCGTGCCATCTTCTTTCTGATTGCATTTGGCGCAATGGTGGTGACGCTGCTTGGCGGCATCAGTGCGAACAACGGATATACCCTACTCGAAACGCAGCAGAATGCCGACCAGCTGGAGCAGGAAAACGAGCGCCTGAAGATCGAGATTGCACAGCTGAAATCACCCGCACGCATTGAGGCGATTGCGGTGGAGCAGCTGCATATGCAGGTGCCGCAGAATATGTATTTTTCACATGAAGGGGAATGATGGCACATGATGAAGCATTTGTCAGAGCTTGCCGCGCTCCTGAATGATGCACGGATTTCGGGCGGCGATGCCGAGATTACGAGCATTGAGCGGGACTCGCGCCGCGTGCAGGAGGGGGCACTCTTTGTCTGCATCAGCGGTGCTCATGTGGATGCACACAGCTTTATACCGAATGCGGCGCGGGCGGGAGCTCGCGCCATTTTGACGGAGCGAGAGACGGTGGATGTCCCCCACGGCATCACCGTTCTCCATGTGGCGGATCTCCAAGAGGCGCTGGATGTCATTGTGCCGTATTTCTACGACTATCCCGCGCGCGCAATGCGCGTCATTGGGATTACGGGGACGAACGGAAAGACGACAACGAGCTATCTCGTGCGTGCGATCCTGCGCCATGCGGGGAAACGCGTGGGGCTGATCGGGACGATACAGGTCATGATGGAGGACGAGGTGTTCCCGACGGCGAACACGACCCCCGATGTCATTGTCATGCAGCAGCTGCTGTCCGAAATGCGTGCACGCGGGATGGATGTGGTCGTGATGGAGGTATCCTCGCACGCACTCGACCAGGGGCGCGTCGCGGGCATTGAGTTCGACACGGCGGTGTTCACGAATCTGACGCAGGATCACCTCGACTATCACAAGACGATGGAGAACTATGCGCGGGCAAAGGCACGGCTATTTGAGTATGTGTCTGCGCAGGGGGCAAAGTCGGGCAAAACTGCGGTGCTCAACGCAGACGACGCAGCAAGTGAAACGATGCGTGCACACACGCACTGCCCCGTCATTTCCTACGGTGTGGAACGCGATGCGGGTCTAATGGCAAAGGGCGTTCATTTGGCGCAGGACGGCATGGAGCTGACGCTCATGTATGATGGGGCACAGCTCGCACATCTCCACATCGGGCTCACGGGTCTGTTCAACGTGTCCAACGTGCTTGCGGCGACGGGAGCGGCACTTGCCGAGCATGTGTCTGCGGCGGATATTGCGGCAGCACTTACGGTGTTCACGGGCGTACCGGGACGCTTTGAGCTTGTGCGCGAAGGGCAGCCGTTCTCGGTCATCGTGGACTATGCACATACGCCGGACGGCATGGAGAATGTCCTGCGCACGGCGCGTGCAGTTACGGCGGGGCGTATCATCGCCGTGTTCGGGTGCGGCGGTGACCGTGATCGGACGAAGCGTCCCATCATGGGGCGCATGGCGGCGGAGCTGGCGGACATTGCCATTCTGACCTCGGACAATCCGCGCACGGAGGATCCGGCGGCGATTTTGGATGAGGTGGAGACGGGTGTCCTGCCCGTGATCGGTGCAAAGCCGTATAAAAAGCTGGTGGATCGCCGTACGGCGATTTTTCACGCAGTCGGGGCGGCGCAGGCGGGGGATACGGTCGTCATCCTCGGCAAAGGGCATGAGAACTACCAGATTCTGAAGGACAAGACGATTCATTTCGACGACCGCGAGACGGCACGCGAAGCAATCAGGGGGCTGTGATATGGAACTGACATGGAACGAGGTGCTGGCAGCGACCAATGCCAAGGTGCACAGCGGGAAGCTGCGCGGCAATGATGCCATCCCCAAGATCACGACGGATACACGGAAAATCGAGACGGGAGATCTCTTCATCGCCCTGCGCGGGGAGAACTTCGACGGTGCGGAGTTTGCGGCGGATGCGCTCCAAAAGGGAGCGTCGGCGGTTCTGGTCGGTGCGCCGCTTTCCAAATCGGTGGAAAAGGCTCTGAAGAATGCAAAGGGCGCAGTCCTTACGGTGTCCGACAGCCTCGCCGCATATCAGGCAATCGCGCACGCATGGCGCATGAAATTCGGCGTTCCCGTCGTTGCAATCACGGGCTCGAACGGCAAGACGACGACGAAGGATCTGATGGCGGCGGTGCTCTCGGCACGCGGTACGGTCTGCCGTACGGCGGCGAACTGCAACAATGAGGTCGGGCTGCCGCTGACCCTGCTCGGCATGACGGGCGGGGACGTTGCTGCCGTTGTGGAAATCGGTATGCGCGGGTTGGGGCAGATCGCCGCACTCGCACCCGTTGCCGCTCCCTCCATCGGCATTGTGACGAATGTGTGCGAGGTGCACATGGAGCTGCTCGGCTCGATCGAAAATATTGCAAAGGCAAAGGCGGAGCTCGTGCAGGCGATTCCCGCGGGCGGGACGGTCATCCTCAACGCGGACGATGCACGCGTTGCCGCGATGCGTTCCCTTGCGGCGGATGGTGTGCGCGTTCTGACCTACGGCATCGGCGCAGACGCCGACGTGCGTGCCGAGGCACTGCGTCTGACATCGGACGGTTCACAGTTCATGGTGATGTGGAACAATGAGCGGCACGACTACAGCATTCCGCTTGCGGGACGGCACAATGTCAGCAATGCGCTCGCGGCACTCGCGGCGGGCTTCGTCCTCGGCTACACGCCGCAGGAGATGCAGACGGGGCTGCAGCGGCTTGCGGTGACAAAGATGCGCTACGAGGTGCATGAGGTCGGCGCATGGACATTCATCAACGATGCCTACAATGCGAGTCCGTCGTCGATGGCGGCGGCACTTGAGACGACGGCAAATCTCTATGAGGGGCGCAAAATCGCCGTGCTCGGTGATATGTTGGAGCTCGGCGATGCCGCCGAGGAGGCGCATCGCAGGATTGGCCGCCGCGTGGCGGAGCTCGGCTTTGCGGCACTCGTGACCTATGGACCGCAGTCCCGATGGATGGATGCGGCGGCAGAGGCGGCGGGCTGTCCCGTCTGCCGTCACGCCGAGACGCATGAGGTGGCGGCGGAGTATCTGCGCTCACTTCTCAGAGACGGGGACACGGTTCTTTTCAAGGGGTCACGCGGCATGAAAATGGAAGCGGTCATTGCCCTCCTGGCGGGTGAGGAAGCGGAATACTGATGGAACATATCTTAGATTTTTTATCTCCCCAACTGCACATTCTGTTGACCTTTGTAACAGCACTTGCCATCGTTTTATTTAGTGGAGTTTATTTCCTCCCGTTTCTGCATCGCCTGAAATACGGGCAGAGCATTCGCGAGGAGGGACCTGCAAGCCACCGGGCGAAGAGTGGAACGCCGACGATGGGCGGTGTGATGATCGTGCTCGCCGTAACGGCAGCGACGCTGCTCTTTGCGCCGCTCACGGTGACGACGCTGCTCGCGCTCTTCATCTTCCTCGGGCATTTCCTGCTCGGCTTTGCGGACGACTACATCAAGGTGGTCAAGAAGCGCAACCTTGGACTGCGTGCCTGCCAGAAGCTGATCGGGCAGCTTATCATCGCCTTCGTTACGATCTTCATCGGGAGCACCCTGCTTGCACACGATACGAGTGTATGGATGCCGCTCATGGGAGCGCGGATCGACATCGGTATCCTCTACTATGTGCTTGTCATCTTTGTGCTTGTCGGCACATCCAATGCCGTCAATCTGACCGATGGGCTTGATGGGCTCGCCTCGGGCACGGTTGCTGTGGCGGCACTTTTTTACGCAGTGCTCATGTATGGCATGGACAGCGGGCTGATGGTGTTTTCGACGGCGATAATTGGTGCATGTATCGGTTTTTTGTGGTATAATCATCATCCGGCACGCATCTTTATGGGCGACACGGGCTCGCTCGCACTCGGCGGCGCACTCGCGGGTGTGGCGATTCTCTCGCACACGGAGCTGCTGCTGCCCATCGTGGGATTCGTTTTCTTCTGCGAGGCACTGTCCGTGATTTTGCAGGTCGTCTCGTTCCGGACGCGCGGCAAGCGTATCTTCCGCATGAGCCCGATTCATCACCACTTTGAGCTCGGTGGATGGAGCGAGACGCGCGTGGTCTATACGTTCTGGGCAGTCGGCGCGGCAGGCGCACTCCTTGCATGGATTGTGGTGCTGCTTTCGTGAAAGAATACACCTGCATACTCCACGCAAACACCTCGTTACACAAGCGATCGTGTGCTTATTCGCCTAAATACCTGCGGACTTCTTAAACGCGCTGCGCTTGAACGAAAGAAATCCGCAGGGGGCGAAACGCACACTTTACTCGCTTGTTCCACTAGGGTTTGCTTTGGAGTATCGCATGATATCCATTTTTCATACATCACATATATAAGGAGGACACAGGGAATTGTCCTATCACAATCAGTCTGCGCTCGTCATCGGGGCGGGCATCAGCGGCTTCGCGGCGGCAAAATACCTTGCGGCGGCGGGCGCACGCGTGACGCTCTCGGATGCGAAGGATGAGGCGGACGCGGAAAAAGATGCGGTAACGCAGCAGCATATTGAGACTTTACGGGCGCAGGGAATCTCCTGCGTCTTTGGTGCACAAAGGGAAGAACTTCTGGACGGTACGGATCTCATCGTCCTTTCGCCCGCCGTGCCGGAGCGCATTCCGCTCGTCCGTGCTGCACGAGAGCGTGGCATCCGCGTCACGACAGAGGTGGAGCTTGCAGGAGAGATTGCGTCTGCGCCCATCTATGCCATCACGGGGACGAACGGCAAGACGACTACGACGACCCTGCTCGGAGAACTCCTGCGTGCGCATTTCCCTGCGGTCGGTGTCGGCGGCAATATTGGCGTTCCACTGATCGACGTGGCTCAGGAAACTCCTGCGGACGGCGCAATCGCGGCGGAGATCTCAAGCTACCAGATGGAGGCGACCACGCATTTTCACGCGCATATCGTCGCGGAGCTGAATGTAACCCCCGATCACATCGTCCGTCACGGTTCGATGGAGATCTATCAGGCGATGAAGGAAAAGCTCTTTGCCGCGCAGACGGCGGACGACTTCCTCGTGCTGAACTATGACGACCCGCATACGCGCGGCATGACAGAGCGTGCAAAGGGGAAAGTGTGCTTTTTCAGCCGACGCGAGGAACTGACGGAGGGGGCGACCGTGCGTGCAGACGGCATGATCGTCATTCGTTGGGACGGTGCGGAGCATGTGCTGATTCGGACGGATGAACTCGGCATTCCGGGCGGGCACAACATCGAGAACGCACTCGCGGCTGCTGCTATGGCGTTCCTTGCGGGGGTGACATCCGCCGAGATGCGTCCCGTGCTGCGTTCGTTCACGGGCGTGGAGCACCGTATCGAGTTTGTGCGCACCGTGGACGATGTCAGATATTACAACGACTCGAAGGCGACGAATACGGACTCGGCGATCAAGGCACTCGAGGCGTTCGACGGGCATATCATCCTGATTGCAGGCGGCGATGACAAGCTGACCGATCTTGCGGAGTTTATGACGCTCGTGCACGCACGCGTCGATGAACTCATCCTTGTCGGGGATGCGACGGAGCGGTTCGCAGCGGCGGCACTGGAGACAGGGCTTACGACGGAGCACATCCACCGTGCGGGCTATCACATGGAGGAGGCGGTGCGGATCGCGTATGAACGCGCCGCGCCGCCGCAGACCGTCCTGCTCTCCCCTGCGTGTGCGAGTTTCGATATGTACGGCGGCTATGAGGAGCGCGGACGTGACTTCAAGAGGATCGTGAACGAGCTATGAACATCATCGTATCCGGCGGCGGGACGGGCGGACACATCTATCCCGCGCTCACGATCATCCGTGCCATTCAGCGTCGCGAGCCGTCCGCACGTATCCTCTACGTCGGCGGACGCAACGGGCTTGAGGAGGACATCGTCCCGCGCGAGGGCATTGACTTCATCGCAATGGATCTTGCGGGCTTTCAGCGCAGCATTTCCATCGAGAACATCAGCCGTGCATGGCGTGCGTTGCGTGCGGTTGCGCGTGCACGCGGCATTGTGCACGGATTTCGTCCCGATGTCGCCATCGGGACGGGCGGCTACGTCGCGGGTCCGATCCTGCTTGCGGCGAGTCTGGCGGGTGTGCCGACGCTCGTGCAGGAGCAGAATGTCTTTGCGGGTGTGACGAACCGCATCCTCGCAAAGTTTGCGACGGCAATCGCCGTCGGCATGGAGGACGCACAGCGTGTATTTCCAAAGGAAAAGACCTATGTGACGGGCAATCCAATTCGCCCCGAAGTGCTGACAGCGACGCGTGCGGAGGGAGCGAGGGTGTTCGGGTTTGACCCCGCGAAAAAGACGGTGCTCGTCTCGGGCGGCAGCCGTGGGGCGCGTTCGATCAACCGTGCGATGGTCGAGGTCATCGTGCACGCGGCAGAGCAACGTGAGGTGCAGTACCTCCATGTGACGGGCGCAGACGAGCATGGAGACACGCTTGCCCGCATTCGCAGTGCGGGTGTGCGGCTTGAGGAGCATCCGCATCTGCGCGTTCTGCCGTATCTCTACAATATGCCGGAGGCAATGGCGATGGCGGATGTCGCCGTCTTTCGTGCGGGCGCAACGGGGCTTGCGGAACTCGCGGCACGGGGGGTACCCGCGATCCTCATCCCATATCCGTACGCTGCGGAGAACCATCAGGAGAAGAATGCGCGTGCGATGGAGGCGGCGGGCGCGGCAGAGGTCATCCTCAACCGTGACCTGAGCGGAGATGTGCTCAGAGAGGCACTACGGAGGATGCTTGCGGACGATGCACGCCGCGCGGATATGGCAGCGGCGATGAAGCGTCTCGGAAAGCCCGAGGCGGCAGAGGAAATTGCGGCACTTGCGCTGCGGATTTGTAAAGGAGAAGGGTGAGGGCGTTGCTCAAGGACTTGAAGGGGATTCACAACATACATTTTGTCGGCATCGGCGGCGCAGGGATGAGTCCGCTCGCAAAAATTCTCCTCCTGCTCGGCTACAACGTCTCCGGCTCCGATCAGGGCACATCGCCCATCATCGAGGAGCTGGTGCGTCTCGGCGCGCGTGTGTGGACGGACGGACAGCGTGCGGAGAATGTGCGCGGCGCGGATGCGATCGTCGTCTCCACGGCGATTCCCTATGACAACCCCGAGGTGATTGCGGCGTGGGATCTGCGCATCCCGAAGCTGCACCGTTCGGACATCAACGCCGCACTTGTCAACGAGTACGACGGGATTGCGGTCGCAGGCTCGCACGGCAAGACGACGACCACCTCCATGATCGGCGTGACGCTCGATCGCGTGGGCGTGTCCCCGACGATTATCGTCGGCGGTGAGGTGCCCGACCTCGGCACAAACGCGAAGCGCGGCACGAGCCGCTACCTCGTCTCCGAGGCGGACGAGAGCGACGGCTCCTTCCTCAAGCTGCGTCCGCACGTCGCCGTTGTGACGAACGTCGAAGACGATCACATGGATCACTACGGCACGATGGAGAAGATCATCGCCGCGTTCCGCACCTTCATCGACCAGGTGGACGAGGACGGGACGGCAATTCTTTGCTTTGAAAATGAAATTCTGCGAAAGCTCGCGGCAGAGACGAAACGCTGCGTGATTTCCTATGCCATCGACACGGAGGCGGATTATCGTGCGGCGGACATCGAGGCGCACGGCTCGATCATCTCCTTCACCGTGTTCGAGCGCGGCGTGGAACTGGGGCGCGTCTCGCTTAACATTCCGGGGCGTCACAATGTGCTCAACGCGCTCGCCTGCATCGCCGTCGCCCGTCTTGCGGGGGTCGCGTTTGCACAGATCCAGGATGCGCTCGCGGGCTTCCACGGGGCAAAACGCCGTTTCCAGACGAAGGGCAAGGAGCACGGTGTTTGGGTCGTGGACGACTATGCCCACCATCCGACCGAGATCGCCGTGACGCTCACGGCGGCGCGTGCGACGAATCCCGGACGGCTCATCTGCGTGTTCCAGCCGCATCGCTACTCGCGTACCAATCTCCTGCGCACGGAGTTCGGTGCATGCTTTGCCGCTGCCGATCTGCTCATCCTCACCGATG
Source organism: Centipeda sp. (in: firmicutes) (assembly GCF_057271695.1). NCBI lineage: Bacteria > Bacillati > Bacillota > Negativicutes > Selenomonadales > Selenomonadaceae > Centipeda > Centipeda sp. (in: firmicutes). The sequence continues at coordinate 6,504 of NZ_DBHIVL010000052.1, read as the reverse complement.
TCTATGCGGCGGGCGAGACTCCGATTCCGGGTGTCAGCGGCGAGACGCTGATGGAGGAGGTCGCAAAGCAGACGGGGCAGGATGCGGTCTATCTGCCGGAACGTGTCGACCTCGAACGCTACCTTGCACAGCATGTGCGTGCGGGTGACCTTGTCATCACGATGGGGGCGGGCAACATCCTGGAGGTTGGGGAGACGCTGGTCGAACAGCTGAAAAATGGAACGGCGGGCACGGGGGAGCGTCCGATTGTCGTCGTTATGGGAGGTCCCTCCACCGAGGCGGAGGTGTCGCGCCGCTCGGGCACGGCGATCCTCGAGGCACTGCGTACGAAGGCGTATCCCGTCATCGGCATGGAACTCGTACCAACGACATTTGCCGAGGAGATTCAAAAGCTGAACCCCGCGATCGTATTTAATGCGCTGCATGGGAAATACGGCGAGGACGGCATCCTGCAGGGCACGCTTGATATGCTCGGGATTCCCTATACGGGCTCGGGCGTGCGCGCAGCCGCACTCACCATGGACAAGGTGACAGCGAAGCGGATCTTTTGTGCGGAGGGGATTGCAACCCCGCGTTTTTGCTGCATATCCAAGGCGGAGCGGGATGTATATACAGCGGAGCGCATCCGCACGGAGTTTGATCTGCCCGTTGTCGTCAAAGCACCCGAGCAGGGCTCAAGCATCGGTGTCTACATCGTGACACGGGAGGAAGATTTGCAGAGTGCAATCGACGAGGCGTTTTCCTATGGCAATGAGGTGCTCATCGAGGAGTTCATCGAGGGACGTGAGCTGACTGTCGCCGTCTGGGGAATCCCTGCGGATGCACAGGCACTGCCCGTCATCGAGATCACGACGACCTCGGGGCGCTACGACTACGAGAGCAAGTATACGCCGGGGGCTTCGGCACACATCGTGCCGGCAGAGCTTTCGCCGGAGTGCACGGCTGCCGTGCAGGAACTCGCCGTCCGTGCGTTCAAGGCATGCGGCTGTACGGGTGTCGCGCGCATCGATGTCATGCTGAGTACGGCGGGCGAGCCGTATGCGATTGAGGTCAATGCGGTGCCGGGCATGACGGCGACCTCGCTCGTGCCCGATGCCGCGCGTGCGGTCGGCATCGAGTTCCCTGCGCTCTGTGAGAAAATCCTCGCGATGGCAGGGTACACCCGATGAGTTCACGCCGCGTTCTAAAGGGGGCACTCTACCTCCTCTGCATCGCTGCCGTGATCGCCGCCCTCATCTACTCGCCGCTCTTCACCTTTCAGCAGCTCGTCGTACGCGGCAACGTCCGTCTCGACGAGGCGGAGCTCTGTGAGATCGCACGCATCAACTATGGTGCGCGGCTCTTTGAGCTCAAGACGGATGCCATTACGACGAACCTCCTCCACGATCTGCGCATTGAGTCTGCCGTCGTGCGGCGGCAGCTGCCGAACAAGATCGAGATGGACATCGTCGAACGCATTCCTGTTGCCACCGTCGCGTGCGACTACGGTTATCTGGACTTTGACCGACAGGGGAAGGTCATCGCGAGCTACCGTTCGCTCAAGGGGGCGGACATCCCCATCATCACGGGCGTGAAGCTGCGTGACCTCTACATTGGGGACGACAACAACAACGCTCAGGTCGCGCAGGTCATCACCTTCCTCAGCAGGATTGATCCCGCCGATATCGGGCAGATCTCCGAGGTCAACATCACCGTGCCGGCCGCCGTTGTTGCCTATACGAAGAGCGCACTGCCGATCCGTCTTGGAGAGCTGGGGCGCATTCCGGACAAGGCGGGGCTTACACAGGATTTTTTACAGGATCAAAAGACCACGCGCCATACGGTCGAGTACGTCGACTTCAGCTATGACGCGCCATTCATCAAACTCGCGGATAAGACCACAGAGGGGAAATAAATGAAACAATTTTGGCAGGGTGGGTGGCTCATTGCCCTCGTCTGCGTCCTGATCGGCTTTATGATTGCCGTGCAGTTCCGTACGGCACAGGACGGGAAGGGCAGTCTTTCGCAGCAACGCATCGAGGAGATTTCCGACCGTCTGCTCCAGACGGAGCACGAGCGCGACGAGCTCGGTGAGGAGCTGCACAAGATGCAGGCGGCAGTCGCCGACGTGGGAAATCGACAGGATCAGGAAATGCTGCGCTACCGTGCCGCACTCGTCCCTCTCGAGGGCGAGGGGGTCATCGTACGCATGGACGACAGCACAAAGCCTGTAAAGGCGGGGGAGAATCCCAACCTCTACGTCATCCATGATGACGATCTCCTGCGCGTCATCAACGAGCTGCGTGCGGCGGGGGCGGAGGCGATCTCCGTCAATGGACAGCGTCTCACGGGCATCTCTGAGATTCGCTGTGCAGGTCCGACGCTCTCCGTGAACAATGTACGCTCGTCCGCACCGTTTGAGATTCGAGCAATCGGCGATAAGAAGTCCCTCGAGAACTCGCTGCGGATGCGCGGCGGCGTGGTCGAGACGCTGAGCGTCTGGGGGATCCAGCTCGACATCACGGTGAGCAACGATGTCTACATCCCGCCCTATCGCGGGAGCATTCGCCAGAGCTATGCGCGCGAGACCGAGGAGCGCGAGGAGGGAAGCAAATGATCTACATCGTCATCGTGAGCCTCGTGATCGGTCTCCTCATCGGCTACAACAGTCCGATTGTCATACCGCTCGCCTACTCAAAACTCTTCTCCGTCGCGCTCGTCGCCGCACTGGATGCGGCATTCGGCGGTCTTCGGGCGGCGGTTGCAGAGCGTTTTGACAAGCATGTCTTTGTCACCGGATTCTTCTCGAACACACTGCTCGCAGCGGCACTCGTCTTCATCGGCGACCGCCTCGGCATCGACCTCTACTATGTCGCGCTGCTTGCGTTCGGCTTCCGCATCTTCAAGAACCTCGCGATCCTGCGCCGCTATCTGCTCAAGGACTATCGTGACGGTGCACAGTGACCGTCTTTGCTATGGACGCTGTTTCTTTTCTTCGCAGGAAAATTGTATCCGTTTTATCGGTGGTTCTCTAAAATTTTTTCTCTGCTATGGAAATATATTGATTTTCATGGTAAAATGAGCGAGGAAAATTATTACTTATTGATAGTTGAACATGATACAGATATGATATGGAGGCTGAAGCTGTGTTCGAAATGGATGATACCTTTGAAGAACTCGCAAAGATCATCGTTGTCGGTGTAGGCGGCGGCGGCGGTAATGCAGTAAACAATATGATTGATTCCGGTTTGCAGGGCGTTGAGTTTGTTGCAATCAATACGGATGCCCAGGCGCTTTTGCAGTCAAAGGCGGCAGTGCGCATTCAGATCGGCGATAAGGGGCTCGGCGCAGGTGCGCGTCCCGAGATCGGCGAGGCGGCTGCGATGGAAAACCGTGATAAAATCGTAGAGGCACTGCGCGGAGCGGACATGGTATTCATCACCGCCGGCATGGGCGGTGGTACGGGCACGGGGGCTGCGCCTGTCGTTGCCGAGTGTGCGCGGGAGCTTGGTGCGCTCACCGTTGCCGTTGTCACGCGTCCCTTCTCCTATGAAGGTATGAAGCGTGCGCGTAACGCAGAGACGGGGATCACGAATCTGCAGCAGCACGTCGATACGATTATCACGATTCCGAACGATCGCCTCATGAAGATCATCGATAAGAGTACACCTGTCACAGAGGCGTTCAGCAAGGTGGACAATGTGCTCTGGCAGGGGGTCAAGGGCATCACCGATCTCATCACGAACCAGGGAGTTGTCAACCTCGACTTCGCGGACGTTCAGACCACGATGGCAAACGGCGGTGCGGCGATCATGGGCATTGGCGAGGCGCGCGGCGAGGGAGCGTCGATTGCGGCGGCAAAGGCGGCAATCGAGTCGCCGCTGCTGGAGACGAGCATCGAGGGTGCGACCTCCGTCATCATGAACTTCACCGGCTCCAGGGCTCTCAGTATGTACGAGGTCAACGAGGCGTCTGAGTGGCTGAACAGCGTTATCATGAACGCGACGAACGGGCGTCAGGCGAATATCATCTGGGGCATTGGCGTGGACGAGGGTCTCGATGACAGCGTTCGGGTCACTGTCGTTGCGACGGGCTTTGGTCTTACGGACAACGGTACGGGTGCTACTGCCGAGCCGGATCTGGGACTCGGTACGGATTGGATCTCCATGCCGGGGATGACCGGTGCATCCGCACAAAAGACAGCTTCTCCCGTGCAGCCGCAAGCGCAGGCGCGTCCCGCCACTGCAATTGTTCCCCCGAATCTTGGCACTGCGGCGAATAATCGTCGTATGAACGTTGTTGAGCCGAATGCCGGTTCCGCCGGCACGGATATCATTGACATTCCCGAATGGATGCGCCGCCGATAAATACAAATGTGACAAATAAAAAACACCGCATTGCGGTGTTTTTTATTTGGAGATACTACCCCTCGAGGTCGGGACGTAAGTTTGCCGCTGCGCGCAGGTAGATGTGATGAATGTCCTTCTGGGGCACGTCAATGTTGACGAGGAGGAGTACACGGATGCAGCGCGGGAGACTGTTCTCAATGGCGCACTGCCGTGCATCAAAGAGTGGAACGAGGTCAAAGCATGCAATGCGCCGCACGCCTGCCGTGGGGAATGCCGCCGTCAGATCTTCGGTCACGCTGAAGATTGCTGCACCGATGTCCTCCGGTGCAATGGCGTTCGTGCGCATGAGTTCTGTAATAAGCTCCTGCGCCGCCTGCCAGATTTCCTCCTGATCGTTGTGCTCCACCGTAATCGCACCGCGTATACCGCGCATGGTCTACACCCCCTTGTGAATGTCCCAGATGAGTCGGAGACTTAGAATGAATGCGATGAGATAGCCGAGAATTCCAAGGAATGGGATGCCGCCAATCTGCGGCTTCATATCCGTCGTGCAGATTGTGCTCGATGCGATGAGAAGCGCGGCGCACAGGAGGGCGATGATGAGCTTGTTCATCATCTTGTCAAGACGCTGAACGGGCTCCTCCGAGCCTGTGAGGTCGATGTTCAGCTTTGCCTGTCCGCTCATGGTCATCTTGAGCAGATCGGCAAGTTGCTCGGGGATCTGGACGGATTTGCGCAGGAGCATGATGCCCTCCTGCTTTGCCTTTGTGAGGCCCTCACGCCATGTCATTCCCTGCACGATGCCGAGCGAGAGGCTGCGTGCGAAGATTTCGAGAAAGCTAACCTCCGGCGCACAGCGGCGCATGACAATCTCGACGGTCATGACGCCCCGCGCAAACATGGCAAGCCCGCTCGGACAGCCGATGTGGTGCATCCGCAGGATACCGAGAATCTGATTCGTCAGCACCCCCATATGCACGTCGGTGAAATCGAGTGAGCCGTACTGCTCAATCATCACGTCGATGTCCTGATAGAGCTGCGCGTGGTTGATGCGCCCCTTGACAATGCCGAGCGCGAGCACCGCTGCCTTCATTTCAAAGGTGTCGTGGGTCGCGAGCGCGACGATTGCGCGGCGCAGAGCCGTGCGATCGCGGTTGCTGAGCCGCCCCATCATTCCGAGGTCGAGCCAGACAATCGTGCCGCCGCGCACGCGGATGTTGCCGGGGTGCGGGTCGCCATGGAAAAAACCATCCTCGATGATCTGCTTCGCGTAGTTCTCGCCGAGCCGCCGTCCAATCTGCGTGACATTGACACCCGCTGCGTGCAGGGCATCGGTCTGATCGAGCGGGATGCCGTCGATGTACTCCATGACGAGGATGTGCTGGGTGGAGAGGTCGCGGAGGACATGCGGACAGGAGATAAAGGGATTTTCACGATTGAGGTGGGCAAACTCCTCGATATGTCCCGCCTCGATGAGAAAATCCATCTCCTGCTTTGCGATGTTCCACATCTCGTCCATGAGGGTGCGAAAATCTACCACATTGTCGCGATTGACGAGGCGGATGATGGTCGCCGCACGCTTCATGAGCGTGAGATCCATGCGCATGATCTCGTGAATACCGGGACGCTGCACCTTGATGACGACCTCCTCACCCGAGGAAAGGGTCGCACGGTGTGCTTGTGCAATGCTTGCAGAGCCGAGCGGCGTGCTGTCAATGGTGCGGAATACCTTGTTCCACTCACGGTTGTACTCCTGCTCCACAATGGAGAGGATGATGGGGAAGGGGAGGGGGCGCGCCCCCGTTTGGAGCTTCATCAGCTCGTCGCAGTATTCGGTCGGGAGAAAGTCGGGGCGCATGCTCATGATCTGCCCGAACTTCACAAAGGTGGGGCCGAGATCCTCGAAGATGGCGCGCAGCTTCACAGGGGTCAGACCATGCACGATGTCGTGGCGGCGCAGAACGGTCACCATCTCGCGCAGGCGCAGGGCGGCATTCTTGTTCTCCGTACCCTGTAAGAGTGTGCCAAGCATGATCTCACCTCCTGCATTACCGCCGTATTGGTTGTGATGCCGTCCCTCGCAAACGCTTAGTTACGCAAGCGGTCGGGCACTTATCTGGCTAGGGAAGCACTGATAAATTCAGCCGCGCCATCTTGACGCATCTTTTTTGCCCGC
>NZ_DBHIVL010000051.1:0-16629 GCF_057271695.1 Centipeda sp. (in: firmicutes) | reverse complement strand
GGACGAAAAAATCTACGCCAATCTGACGGACTTCATTTTATCAGCGATTCCTAAACAAAACCATAAAAGCCCGACTGTGAGCACATTGCTTCCACAGCCGGGCTTTTTCGCATTTCTCTACGTCACTGCAAGATCTCTCCGATGCGCGCCATTACCTCCCGATCAATGTCATCCAGCATAGCAAACCGCCGTCGATAGACCGCACGCTTGCGCGTCGGTACTTCCTCCATCGTCTTGCGCTTCTCGATGAGGGGGAGCTCCATAAAGCGTCGATCCTCTGTATCCATCCCTCCCGCCTCACGCCAAAATTCGCTAAAATCCGTCTTGAGCTTCCGATCGACGCGCACGTGGTTGTTCGCATAGTAGCCTTCGTTCGTTACGGCGTAGATCCGCCCCAGCCCCAGACTCCGTGCAACTGCCTGCGCGATGTAGAGTACGAGATTTTTCGTCCGATAGCTGTGACATGCCTTTGTCGCCTGCTTGACCACATCGCGTGCATCCTCCATATTCGGTCCCTGCATCGCCCCAATCCACATAGCGGGCGTTCCATCAACAGCGGGAGCAATCCAAAAGATAATCTGATAGAGAGAGGCCGCCCTCATACGCAGGATGACAGACATGAGACCTTCCTTGCGCTGCCCGTAGTCAAAAAAGAGTGCCGCAGTCAGTTCCTCACCCATACATTCGGGCCCTGTCCACAATGGGAGGGATTCCCTCTGATAGAGCGGAAGGAGCACATCCTCACACAGCTTTCCACGCAAAAACTGCATATGCTCCTCTACGATGCGCACACGTTCATCAAACGTCGATTTGTTATAAAAGAAAGCGCGTGTCGGCTGCTCATAGACAAAGGGATACGTGTCCGCTAGCTTTGACAGTATCGCATCTTTTCGGAAAAACGCATCAAGCTCCTGCAGCTTTCCACGATGCAGCCATGCGCGTACACAGAATATGATCGCCCGCCGCACTTCGCGCGGATTCTCCATGTCATAGATCTGTTTCGATAGTTGATAAAAGGATTGCACCAATCCACCCCCGTCTTAGCCCAGCAAGTTCCGAACAAAATTCGCCCTGCTGTATTTTTCCGAAGCACAGCGCAGCTGCGCCGCATAGTGTTCCTTCCGCTCAGAAAAGCGATTGACAAATTCCTCCATCCCACACAGAAATGATTCATAGCTGCCCATGTCCACGATCTCGCCAATGTCAAATTCTGCAAGAATCTCCGGATTCAGCACATCTGTTGTGATGACCGGCTTATGAAAACCAATTGCCGTAAAGTAGAGTGCACTCCAGTTATAGAGATAACGCTCTGCTGTATAGGGCAGGAACAACACATCGACAGAAGCAATTGCCTCGTACCATAAGGCACCGATAAGTTTTTCTGTCAGCACCGTGATCGACAAATGCGGCCGATACCGCTCCACCAATGCCCCCACATCCGCGCGATCCGCAGTCGTTGTCGGAGCCGCCTGCAAAACGAATTGCACAGGGCGCGTGAACCGCCCTTCCTCGGCTGCACGCAGAAACCAAGCGAGCTTTTTCTCTCCCCTACGATAGTGCCCGAAAAACCCGATGCGAAGAGCATCATCTGTCCGCTTTGCTTGCATAACAGGCGGTGCCATGACCGGCGGAGCAATCAAACGTACGTTGTCTGGTCGCTGTGCACCAAAATCATCCCGCAGTGTGGTGACACAGAACCGGATGTTTCGATAGGGCTGACACGAACGTGCCGCCTTTAAGAATTTCGGCATTTCCTGAGGGTTCACACCGAGAAAGATAAAGTACACGGGCACAGAACTATGCCGCAACGAGCTCTTTTTCAGCGCACGCAGATAACGATAGGTCGCCGTCGTAAGCAGCACGGCATCGATCCGCTCGCGCACGATTGCCTCCGCCATCGCGTTGAACCATTTTACTCTTCGATATTCCCTCTGCACGGAGAGCCAGATCTTTTTGAGCCGACCCGCGCCATCGTAGCTGACAATGCGGCCTCCCCCCAGCTCACATAAAGGCACATGGAAATCACGCCCCAAATCTGTGCCCATCGGCAAAAAGAGGATGGGTTCGTGCCCCTCCTCTTTCAAGGTCTCTATGATGATATGGTCAAATTCGAGTTCAAACCCGCCATCGGCTTTCACCGTTTCCAGTATTGCAACTCTCACGATAACCTCCGCCCGCTCACATCAATGCGCAGCCATTGGAGGCACAGCCCCATGAGAAGCCAGTGCAGTTTCATCACGGCAGAGTTCCCCATATTATACTCGGTCAGTCCTTGGAGAATCAGACCGAGCAGAACGGCAGGGATAAGCAGAGCCGCGACATGGTGCGTTGCCCGCCATGTACCGAAGCCGTAAGAAAAACACGCCCACCAGAAGAAGAACAGTGCCAAAATGCCGATCGTACCGCATTCGGCGAGCATATGCACGATGTTGTTGTGTGCGTGCGTGAGCCCGGGCTCCTTTGCCTCCGGCAGGATGTAGTGTTCCTGGTACTCCGTCTTAAACCGCGCAAAGCCAATGCCAACCGCCGGATGATCCTCAAACATATGCGTCGCGCTCGTCCATAGCAGGAATCGCTCGGAATTGCTCTTCATGTCGCCAATCGTTGCAAATCGCGATGAGAGTGCCGGTGTTAGGGCGAAGATGCCGGCGAAGACGAGCAGGACAGCAAGCGCACCGGCAAGAAATTTCTTCTTCTCTCGCACGAGGAATGCGGCGCAGACAAAAACTGTGATCGGAACACCGACCCACGCGCCCCGTGTCCCGTTGAAGAGGAGTGCAAGACACCCGAGCCCGAGCGCGATGGCAGCGGGCAGACGATAGCGAGCTTCCATGCGTCCGCTCAAGAGGAGCAGGACGAGGGCAGGGATCAGCATCGAGAGGAAGCCGCCCGTTGTCATGGAAAACGAAAAGCCATCCGCCCTCATATTCCCCTGCATCAGCCCCTGAAAGAGAACCACGAGACCGTTGAGGGCAAAAGAGACCCCGACGAACAGAGCAATGCGTGCCAGCCGTCGTTTCTCCCAGACCATCAGCAGTACAGCATACAGCCCGATCATGCGATAGCCGTAATAATCGCCGAAGGTTCGGAGGCTGTGTGACACATCGCTCGAAAAGAGCGACGTAAAAACGATCGCTCCCATCAGGATCAGAAGAGCCGCACAGATTCGTCCGTCCGGCAGTGCGTTGAGCAGGTCGTCGTGTTTGCGCCAGACACGCAGGAGCAGAACAGCAACCAGTGTCCCCAAAAAGACATTCGCGGCTGCAATGGAGATATTACTGAACAGCGCAAATCCGCAGAGCATATAGAACGCCCATGTGTGTATGCGCTCCACATCCATGCTGCGCCATCTCAATCCTTTGCCCGAAAACATACAATCCCTCTTCTCTCTGCAGCCTGTAGGAAGCACTGATAAATTCAGCACCGCCATCTTGACGCATCTTTTTTGCCCGCACTGTGTCGACAAATCCTCCACATAGCCTTTGCTATGCGTCCGGTTTGTCTCCTTGTTCGGACGAAAAAATCTACGTCAATCTGGCAGACTTCATTTTATCAGCGATTCCTTTATCTCACAACTCCATGTAACGGAGCTTGACATACTTTACCATTGTATAAAATCCGTGGAACATCGCCAGGATAAATCCAAGCCGCCCATCCAGAGCCCCGCGTTGAAGAATGTAGAAGCGAAAAAAAGCAAACGGCGGGTCAAACAGGATCTTGAGGAACGAGGCACGCTTCCCCTCAACGTACTGACGCTCTGCCATAAGCGTTGTATACTGATTGAGCTTTTGGAAATAGTGCTCCCACGTCGTATAAGTATAGTGCAGGAGACCCCCCTTCAGTCGCCGCACGGGGAGCGCGGACTCCGTCCGCTCGTGGACGAGCCCCTCCCAGCGCATCGCATCGCGCGGGAAGAAGCGGCGCGGATAGTCCGGTCGGTGGCCGCCATAGTACATACGCTGTCCAAAGGCGACATTGATGCGCTTGATCTCATAGACGGCACGCGCATCCTCTGCCATGATGCGGCGCAGCTCAGGCTCTGTCTCCGCGTTTACGCGCTCATCTGCGTCCACATAGAGGACCCAGTCTGCGTCCGTCTGGGTCAATGCAAAATTACGCTGCCCCGCAAAGTCCCCCGCGAGAGGGTGCTCGACAACACGCGCTCCTGCCGCCCGCGCCAGTTCTGCCGTGCGATCCGTACTCATATCATCGATCACAAGGATCTCATCGGCAAATGACGCACTCTCGATGCACGCCCCAATATGCTGCTCCTCGTTGTAGGTGAGTATAATGACGGCAAGCTTCACGCGACAGCCTCCTCTCTCCGCTACCTCTCTGCCTCCACTGCATTTCGCACGCAGTCCAAAAGACTTCCACCCGTATAGCGCACGCCCCGCACGCCCGCATTCTCAGCAGCGGAGACATCGCTCTGTGCATCACCAAACATCCACGAGGCGGCGGGGTCGATGTCATGCTCTGCCATCGCACGCAAGATCATACCGGATGCCGGTTTGCGGCAGTCACAGGATCTCGCATAGCCAGACACCACGCCCTCCGCATGATGCGGGCAGTAGTAGAATGCGTCGATGTGTGCGCCGTGTGCCGCAAGCTCCGCATTCATCCATTCATGCAGATGGTGTACGGCATCCTCGTCATAGTAGCCGCGTGCGATACCGCTCTGATTCGTGACAACGATAACGAGATAGTCGTGTTCATTCGCCCAGCGGATTGCCTCAATCGCCCCGTCGATCCATAGGAAGTCCGCAGGATCGTGAAGGTAATGCACATCGACGTTGAGTGTGCCGTCACGGTCGAAGAAGATCGCTTTAGTCGGCATACGAAAAATACCCACCGGCATTCAGGAAATCGCAGTACTCCTTGACCGCCTCCTCCATCGGTGTGAAGCCGCCGTCATAGCCCGCCGCAAGGAGTGCCGTCGTATCTGCCTGCGTATAGTTCTGGTACTTGCCGCGCAAGACCTCGGGGAAGTCGCGATAGACGATCCTGCCCTTGCCAAGCGCAGCGATGACCGCACGCGCCGCCTCGTTGTAACTGTGCGCCTCGCCCGTGCCGCAGTTGTAGACACCGCTCTCGCCACCATTCTCGAAGAAGTGCAGGTTCACGCGCACCACGTCGCCGACATAGACGAAATCACGCCGCTGTTCGCCGTCCGCAAGCCCGTCTGTCCCACGGAAAAGGCGTGCCTCCCCCGTCTCCATAATCTGATGGTAAAGCTGGTAAAAGATGGACGCCATCTTCCCCTTGTGATGCTCCTGTGGGCCGTACACGTTGAAGTATTTCAGACCGACAATGGGACTGCGTGCCTCGGGAATGACCTGCCGCACATAGCGGTCAAACGCGAGCTTTGAGAACGCATAGGGATTGAGCGCATCCTCGCAGCGTCCGCCCTCCGTAAACCCATTTTTCCCTGCGCCGTAGGTCGAGGCGGAAGAGGCATAGAAGAACGGAATGCGTGCGCCCATCGCAAAGTGCAGGAGAGCCTTGGAGTAGGCGTAATTCTCCTTCATCATGTAGTTGACATCGTACTCCATCGTATCCGAGCACGCGCCCTCATGAAAGATTGCATCGATGTCCGTCCCATCGAAATCCCCCTCCTCCACGAGATGGAGAAAATCATCCTTCTGTTGGTAGTCGATAAAGTGCAGCCCGCGCAGGTTCTTATAGTTCTCACCGTCCTTCAAATCATCGACAATGAGAATGTCCTTATGCCCGCGCTGATTGAGTGCATGGACGAGATTGCTGCCAATAAAGCCGACACCGCCGGTAACGATAATCATCCATTTGCCCCTTCCTGATGGTCGAGCACCTGCAGCAGTTCCTCTCTGCTGACCGCATATGTTCCGAGCTTCGAGACGACAACGCTCGCTGCAAGGTTCGCAAGATACGCACCGTCTGCAGGCTTCAGTCCGCCCGCGAGCGCAAGCCCGAATACGGCAATGACGGTATCGCCCGCACCAGAGACATCGAAAACCTCCTGTGCCTTCGTCGGGATGTGGACGACCTCCTCGCCGTGAATGAGGGAAAGCCCCTTTGCCGAGCGCGTGAGAACGACGTTACGGATGCCAAATTTGCGCATCGCGTAACGCGCCGCCTTCTCGACCTCGAAATCCTTGTTCACGATCGGCTCAAGCATGATCTCATTGATCTCCTTGATGTTCGGCGTGAGGTAGTCAGCATTCTTGTACTTCAGCCACTGCGCCCCCTTCGGATCGACAATGACAGGCACGCCGTGATCGTGTGCCGCACGGATGATGTGCTGGCACGCGAACTCTGTGCATGCCCCCTTGCCATAGTCCGAGATGATGACGCAGTCCATGCTCTCGTTGAGCTTCTGATCGATATAGGCGAGGTACTTCTCCGCATAGTCGCCGTCAATGGGACTCGCGTCCTCAAAGTCAAGCCGGAGCATCTGCTGATGCCCGCCGATGATGCGGATCTTTGTCGTGGTCGGACGATCCGTATGGACGAGCCCGCTGTAGTCGATGCCGCGTGCGGCAAATTTTTCGAGAAGGCTCTTGCAATGCGCGTCGTCACCGACATAGCCTGCAATGCTGACATTCGTTCCGAGGAGCGCGAGGTTGTGCGCGACGTTCGCCGCGCCGCCAAGGGTCTCACGCGTACTCGTCACATGCGTGATCGGCACGGGTGCCTCGGGGGAAATGCGCGTGACCTCGCCCGAGTAATACTTATCAAGCATAACATCGCCGACAACGAGGATGTTGCTGCGCACACTCTTCTCCGCGACCGTTTCGCGGATCTTTGCCATATCCATAAGAACGCTCCCATCTGTTGTGAAAAATACCCAAAATTATCAATCAAACCCATGTGCCTTGATGCCGTCGGGCAGGACAGGGCGGACAAATCGGCTCGCCGCCCCCTTCGGCGCAAGGATGAACGCGCCGTCCACCTGCTCCACCACGCGCGTCTCGAAATCCGCCGCACGGGGCAGTTCGTGCGCAGGTGTCTCCCCAAACTCCCTGAGCATCTGATCCGCGTATTTCAAGATCAGGTCAGGCGGCATGCGCTTCATACACTGCATATGCGCATCGCCTGTGAGCGGACATTCATGAAGACGACACGGATGGCACGGCACGGGAGCGCGGACGGAAATGCTCCGCGCATCGTAGGGGTAAAAACCCGGAATCGGCGACGCGCCGAACATACAGAGGACAGGCACGCGCATCGCCACGCCGACGTGCATCGGCCCCGAGTCCGTTGTGATGAAGAGGATACAGCGGCTGAGAAGCCCCGCGAGTACACCGAGACTGACCTGCCCTGTGAAAATGTGGAGGCGGGGATTGTCCTTCTCCCGCATCTGTGCGCGACAAGCATCGACCATCTCCACATCCATCGGGCCGCCCATCACGGCGAGATGATAGCCGCGTGCGAGGTAGTCGTCGGCGACCTCTGCAAAATAGGCATCCTCCCAACGCTTCGTCCGCCAGCTCGCACCGATGTTGAGCGCGATCACCTTGTCCGTCGGGGTAAAATGCTCCGCCCAGAGCCGCGCCGCTTCTTTTTCGGCGGCGGGCGGCAGCCACATCTGGAGTCCTGCATCATCGACTTCACCAATCACGCCCGCCGCTCGAAGTGCCGCATAATGCGAGTGAACCTCGTGCATGATCGGATGCTGATCGGGGCTGACATGATCGAAAAGAAGGGAGAAGCCAGGCTTTGTGTACCCGACAATACGCTTGCCGCCGCTCAGTGCCGCAAGCGCGGAGGAGCGCTCGTTGCGGTGGAGATTGATGACAAGGTCGTATTTCTGCTTCCGCAGACGACGCGCGAAGCGCAGGATGCCGAGGAGACTTCTGTCCCGCCCCTTCTTGTCAATCAGCAGACACTCATCAATGTGCCGATTTTCCTGCACGATATCCGCGAGAATCCGATCGGCGAGCAGTGTGATGCGTGCCTCGGGATAGTTGTGCCGCAGCGTGCGCAGGACAGGCGTCACCAGCATGAGATCGCCGAGATGCATGAGGTTGATGACGAGGATGTTCTGATACAAACTTACAATCCCTCCAACCACCGTAAATTCATCGCTGAAGCAGGGGGCGCATCTTCGCCGCGACCTCATCCACGGAGATTGCCGCAAGGCAGTCCAATCCCTTCGGACACGCACGTTTCCAGCAGCCGCGACAGGAGCGATCGACCTCGATCGCGTTTTGGATCTGCCCGTAGGGGCCATTGCGATTCGCATCGGTCGGTCCCATGAGCATCACCGTCGGCGTGCCGAGCCCTGCTGCGAGGTGAACGGGTCCCGTATCACCGCCGAGAACGAGAGACGCACGCATGAAGATGTGTGCAAGCTGCTTGAGATTCGTGCGCCCGACCAGATTCACGGGAGGGATCTCAGACGCACGCATAATGTCCTGTGCAAGCGTCTCATCGAGACGGCCGCCACCGACGAGCACGGACACATAATGTGCATGGTAAAGCCGATCCGCAAGTGCGGCAAAATGCTCCACAGGCCAGCGTTTGTTCGGCCAGTTTGCACCGATGGCAAAGGCGACGAATGTGCGCCCCTCCGGCACACCCTCACGCGCAAGCAGCGTCTCAGCCGCCATGCGGTCACGCTCGGAAACAGAAACCGGAAAGCGTACCTCGTCCACGGCGCAGCCAAGCGCACGCGCCACATCGAGATAACGCTCGACAATATGTCCCCGAGCGTGCCCCCCACGTACGGGACGGCTCAGAAGATGTGCGCCTTCGCGCATATTCGCCGTGCCGATGCGCAGCTTCGCCCCCGCGTTGAACACGATTGCCGCCGACTTGAAAAGTCCCTGCAGATCGAGTGACGCATCGTACGGACGCGTGCGCAGCCGTTTACGAAACGGGGCAATCTCGCGCATAAAGCCGCCGATGCTGCGGAACTTTGCCTTCTCAAAGAGGATAATCTCATCGATGTAGGGATTGTCCTCAAGAATTGGGTACGCCGCCTGCTCGACCACCCACGTCAGATGCGCCTCGGGAAACTGCTCCTTGATGGCATACGAAACGGGCAGAGCATGAATCACGTCGCCGATCGCGCTCAGTTTCACGACCAGAATGTTCTCCATGCCCTGCCCTCCTTTCGCTATTTCCGCCCCATCTTTGCAATCATACCCGTGGTCGACTTCCCTTCTACCAGAGGGATAAATGCCACCTCGCCACCGTATCCCTCCACGATACGCGCCTCAGGCAGCGTCTCCCGCGTATAGTCTCCGCCCTTTGCGTAGACCGCAGGCTGCACCTTCGCGATCAACTCCTCTGCCGTATCTTCACCAAAGATCACGACATAGTCCACGGATGCCAGCGCTCCCACGACCTCCGCACGATCCGCCTCGCTGTTCACGGGGCGCGTCTCCCCCTTGAGACGTCGCACGGACGCGTCGCTGTTCAGCCCGAGGATGAGTACGTCGCCAAGCGCACGTGCCGCCGTGAGATAGCGCACATGCCCCGCGTGGAGGATATCAAAGCAGCCGTTCGTAAAGACAACGCGTACCCCTCCCTCACGCAGCGCAGCGGCAAACTCCGCAATCCGCTCATTTGGAATCAGCATATCAGAACGCCTCCTCTGCCACAAGCAAAGCAGCTCGTAATTCCTCCTGTGCAACCGTCGCCGTCCCACGCTTACGCACGGCAATCCCCGATGCGATGTTGCTGAGCCATGCTGCCGTCAATGGGTCAACACCCGCCGCGAGCCCAAGAATCATGACCGCAACACAGGTATCGCCTGCACCCGACACATCGAAGATCTCACTGTGGTCGCTGACGGGAATATTCGTCGCCGAACCATCCGCAAGGAAGAGTGTCATCCCCTTATCCCCACGCGTGATGAGAACACCGTCTGCAGAGAGCCGCTGCCGCAGTTCATGCCCCGCCGCACAGATCTCTTCCTCGCAGCACAGCTCCTGCCCCAGTGCTGCTGCCAGCTCCGCATCGTTCTGCTTGACATAGCCGATGCCCGTATAAGAGAGGATGTCATAGCGCGAGTCCACAATGCTCGGAAGCCCTCGTCTGCGCGTCTCGTCGATGACGAGACGGCGCACGCGTGCCGTCACGGTTCCCGATCCATAGTCCGAGAGCACAACGCCGCGCACCTGCGGCAAGAGTTCACGGATGCGCCCAAGGAGCAGTTCCTCCGTCTCCGCCGTGAGCGATGTGTGCCACTCGCGGTCAACGCGCACGATCTGTTGGCTGACCGTCGCCCGCCCACCCGCGATGATGCGCGTCTTGGTGATCGTCGGATGCTCCTCTGCGCGGACAAATGCTGTCCGCACCCCATTCTCATCAAGCACCGCAAGGAGTGCGTCCCCGCTGTGCTCCGTTCCGCAGACCCCCACAGCATACGCCGTGCCGCCGAGCGTCGCCGCATTGTTCGCGACATTCGCCGCACCGCCCGCGACCACACGCTCCTCGCGCTGCTCAAGCACAAGCACGGGGGCCTCACGCGAGATGCGTGCAATCGTACCGTCGAGGTAGACATCCGCCACCATATCCCCGATGATGAGGACAGGCGCACCCGTCATCGCTTTGAGTGCATTTACCACGGCGTAAACTCCCATTTAACCTTCCACGAATCCTGCTGCGAACGATAGCGCAGAATCACCTGTGAGCAATGCAGATCGTGGAACCAATAGTAGTCCACATCCGTCCACTCCCGCGGCTTCACAGCGTACTTCGTCCCCACAGCGACGCGGTTGCGCTCATCGAGACGATAACTCAGACCTGCCAACAGAATTTTGGAATGATCCTCTTGACCAAAGTCAAAGAGCGAATTCTCCTTCGTACTCTTCGAGTAAAGAGCGCCGATGTATGCCGCAAAACGCTCGTTGAACGGCTTCGTGAGATAGGCGCTCGCATGGAAGCCTTGCACCCGCGAGCCGTCATAACTCTCGCGTGTGACAGAGTAGCCCCCCGCGAAATCGATCCGATAACCATGAAAGCGGATCGTATCGTGCGCAGCCGAAATGCCGTATTTCCAGTGGTTGCTGTGAATCCCATCCGCATACCAACGTCCATACTCCGAGTATAGGGTGTAGGTGATCGGCATCTTGCCGACACGCTGGCCATAGCCAAGGATGAGAGACGGCATCTTCTTGATCGATCCGTCGTTGCCGTCATCGAAGACACCGTACGTGAGGACGGCACTCGCGCCGCCATTTCCCCAGCCGAGATCGTAGTGACTGCGCCAGCCCTTGTTCGTCGTCACATAGAGATTCGCACGCGCCGTGACGTGCGGGGCAAGGTCATGCTCGTACGTCTGCTCAAGCCAGAGACCGTCGTCGCTGTCATAGCCCATCGTCGGAAAATTGCGCTGCATGGGCTTTCCTACATCGACTTCATAGTGTTTGCGTGTGAAGATCACCTTATTCTTGATCCAGAACTTCACATTCGTGAGTACGAGTTTGTCGCCCGGATACAGCTCCGCAACATCCGCACTCAGGTGGTAGTCCGGCTTTTCGGCAGAGCACTTTGTCTGCGTACCGTCATAGACCACAATCTTGTCCGGATAGAACTCGAATCGCTTGCCCGTCATATAGTAGGCACCGACCTTGCCCGCAGCCTCCGCCATCGTCCCCTCACGCGTCTTGTAGTTGTAGTTGATGCGGTAGCCATCCAATGTGACGCGGGACTGCCCCTCCGTCAGTTGGAGGATATGCGCACGGTCAGGAACGGACACATCTCCCGCGATGGTGTTTCCCTCCACATAGTCGCCCTGAAACCGCCGTGCCGCAAGCTGCATGATGTCCACATGCCCCTTCGCTACAAAATCGCCCGTACGCTCGTCATAGGTCAGGTCGTCCCCCTCGAACGCGATCGGCGACGGTGCATCCGCCGCAACGGGATGCCGCAGATGCTGCGCCATCTCCTCCACATCCGCGAGCAGCTTCTTCTGCTCCTCCGTGAGGCGGTTCGCACGCTCCTCCCGTCGCTCATTCTCGACGAAATCCAAATGCTGAAAACCCGTATCCGAGTCCCCGCGATAAGCGGCATCAACGCCGCTGGGGAGGAGGGTACAGGCAGCAGTCAACATGAGTAGGATGCGCGTTTTCAAGGACTTGGTCATCGGCGCGTTCTCCTGTCTTTTACAAAGATTTGATTCGTTATTATACTACAGTATAGCATAGTGAAAAAATTCATGCACCATTATAATATAAAAAAGCTTGAAAGTCCATATTTTACGGGCTTCGCGTGTTTTTCTCCACCATTGGAGAAAATGCCGCATACGTACTATTTGCTGGAATTTGTAGGCAACGTGTAGGCAAACAAAAAGCCTGCACGGCGGCGGGCAACAGGGGTATTTTCTAAAGACAACATTCCTCCGTGCAAGTTTACAAATCACGCAAGACAGAATCCCCGCCGTCGCTTACGTTGTCTATATCTACCGCCATTGTAGATAATGCAAATTTGTCACGTTGTCACCCCCTTTTTCCGTTTTTCACGTACACAAACATCGGGACTCGCAGATCCGTGTATGCTTTTGGCGTTGGTAGTACCTGAAGTACTAGGGGGAGTGTGAACACAATCAAAAACGCCCGAGCTGTCCCGCCGTTCCTACATTCGCAAACTTTTTCTCTTTGCATCGCATTGCCATCCGCGACGCTATCATCCGTGCTGTCACCACTTCTTTTCCATCTGTGCAAACGTTCTTTTTCGCCTTCATTTCTAACTATCCATAATTAACCTTATGGATAGTTAGGTATATGCGGTGTCATATCATCAGATATTATAAAGACATCTTTTATTTATTCAGTGTTTATACTTTGTATTTTGTCAACTGTTCATCAGTGAATTTATAAATCTTTTTATGCTTCTTTTTCTCTTGTGCTGCAAGGCTTCACAGATTTCAAAAATGCAAAACCGCATTCGTCTTTCGTGTCCAAATTGGACACGAAAGACGTTGAACAACGTCGCGCATATCTTTCTCGTCATTCTGAATGGCACACAAAAGAACGGGCACAATCGCCCCTGCCACCGTGCCCGATCTCATTTTTGCCGCCGTAGATGTTCGCCGCACCTATGGCGGCTTTTGCGTACTTTTGCGTCATTTCGCTAAACATTTTTTCACTTTTTTCATCATGCCATTTAATGTTTGTTTCCATTTCCACACGTTCAAAAAATAAATTAACCCCCTATTCGTTTTTACGTCTAAACGAACGGCGGGCATCGCAAGCGCCCCGCACAAGTTCATCCCTCTGGAAGAACCTACTGCACAACAGCGGCGACCGTTCGCACTCACCAACAATGCGCCGCCGAATGTCGCCGTCCGCTCATATGTTCGCCCCTGTTCTGCGTGACGCATGGCAAAGCAGCGGGACGATCTCGCCGTCTCGCTTCACCGTGCCGCCATCGCTCCATATTCGATGATATACGCGCCGATGCGTGCCGCCCTGCCTCTCCTATTCCCCGTCTCTCGTTCGCCGCTTCTGCCTCGTGTCTCGTTCAAAATAGGTGATTGTCACGGGATATCCTTCAGAGGTATGCGTCCGCTGTGACAGCCCCCGAATGAGGCGATAGCCGCGCGGCGGTGTGATCTCCTCGCGGTACGCTTCCGAGCGCGTGACGTGCTCTTTCTTTACGGGCGTTCGCGTGAGATTGCGGCTTGTCTGGATTCGTCCCGAACTCCCATCTATTTTCTCTTTCGTGAAGTACGCCGCCATCCGTGCTGCGTCCTCTGCTCCCCCACCATAGAGCTTGACTTGTACCCTGCCATGCTTCCACGCCTTTTGAATCCGCTCCATATCATCCGCCGTGAGGGCGGGGAGTAGAATATGACCGTGTGGGCGACCGCGCCCCTTGAGGTTTTCCAGTACGGATATATAACGCGCCTCCATCCCCGCGCGGCGGTATATCCGCCGCAAGGTGCGCTTAAATTTCGCATCCTCTGCAAGCACGGCTTTTTCATCCGTGGGTTTCTCGCTATAGGTATATGTGATATACCACGCGCCCGCCTCGTAGTTCTCCATAATGAGGCGCGTTAAGTTCTCCATCCGCAGCCGTCTGTTTACTTCCGCTTGTGTCGCCGTTGTGACATTCTGCCTCTTTGCCCTCTTCTCGCGCACTTTTTTTGATGTTGGCAATGCACGATAGGAATAGTATTTCTTCACCATGCAGAACCGCCCGCCTTTCGCCGTCCACGTTGCCCGTCTATATGCCACTTTCCCGCCCGTCCTTCTTTTTCCCGTCTCTTTGTCGCTCGTTTAATCGCTTCATCAAGGGGCAATAAGCCTCTATTGCCCCTCTCACTAGGCGAACATACGCGCCTATTCATTGGACTGTTTGCGGGTACGGCGGCGATGCGGCGCGGCGGCGGGTTTCTGCTTCACATCGGCGTTTTTTTGTGGTATACTTTGCATGAAACAAACATCTTTTTTCCCGTTGTCCGCTGTAGACGTGCCCGCGTCTATGGCGGCTTTTCTTTTGCGCCGCCTCTGTTTCTGTTCGATCTCCATGTTATGAAAGGCGACCGCATCTATGAACGCTCTGCATGAAATGTATTTCAAGCTCTCTTTCCCGTTTCCAATTCCGTATAAGTTCCACTTACAAGAAGGAATGGCAAGAGCACGATTGACCGCATCGTGTCCGAGTATCTGAACCGCGCGGAAATAGGGCATTGCGCCGCCGTGTATCGTTCCTATGATTGCGCTCAGTTCATGCCACAGCCGCCATTGCTCATCTTCTGTGATGATCTCACGGATCCGTGCGCGGCTCTCGCCCGTGCTTTCCTCGATCTGCAGCAGTTCGATATTTCGATAGGTCACGGCGTTCATTGCAGATTTAAAGCCAAAGTAGCCGCCGCGTTCCTCTTCCTGCTTGTACGCGTAGCACCGCCGCGCAAACTCAGCCGCCGCAAGACCCAAATGCCGCGCTGCGTACTCTTGCGTAATGCCGAAAGCACGCCGCCCCTCGTTCCCCTCAGCGAAAAATATAGTCATTGCGACCCATCCGATCACCTTGTCAATCATGCTACTTTCTCCTTTCCTCGCGCATCCGCGCCGCCATCCTGCCGATCGGCGGCGACCGCCGCGCCTGTCTCATCCGATCCGCCCGCCGTGTCCGTTGTCATGTGCACACGTTCAGCGTTTTGCTTTTCGCCTCTGTATTCGGGCAATGCGGCGATGTACTCATCTAGGCGGGATTCCTTCACGCGCCGATTCGCACCGCCCGCGCCCTGTGTCCATATAATTTCACCGCGTGCCATGCGCTGCATAACGCGCTGTTTTCCGCACCCGAGCCGCGCCGCGACCTCATCCAGATTGAGAAGGCGATCTTCCTGCTTCCTCAGTTCGGGGATAATTGCGGCGACTTCAGCCGCTATGGCGGGGATGAGTGCCGTCATTGCCTCCTCCACCGCTCGCGTGACTTCCCATGCAAGCAGATTTGTGAGTGTGTCCCGCGCCCCCGTGCCGCTGTCATGTGCTGCGCGTTCGTGCCGATCTACATCTGTCACCGTGCCGCCATCGGGGAAGAACGCCGCTGCGCGTTCTCCTCGCCCGCTCTCGTTCCGCTTCTTCATGCCGTGCCTCCTTTCCATGTGTCCATAAATGCCCGCCATCCCGCCGCAATCGCCCCTATGAGACGTGACACGCGCCCCCGCATAGGTTTTGTTGCGCCGCTCTTTTCGCCGCCGTCTATGGCGGCTTTTTTCGTGATTGTGCCGCCATAGGTGCGACGCAGGTATGCCGCCATCTCACGGGTGATATATACGTCCCATCCTGCACCGATCAGGCGTTTGAGAAGGGCATAGCGGCGTTCTGTCTGCACGCCGCCCGCCGCCTCCATATAGGCGCGTGTCGCCTCCTCTACGGTGATATGTGCGGGAAACTCATAGACAGCCCGCCTCATGCCGCGCCTCCTCGCTCCTGCATCGTAAGGTGTCCTTTTTTATCGGGGCGGCGCGTGTAGATTGTGCCGCCGTGCTCTGCTTTCAGCTTCTCAGCCGCCGAGCGTGGCAGAATGACCGCCCATCCATGCTCAAGCAGAAATTTCAGCTGGTTATAGCGGCGTTCGGTCTTTGCCTCACCCACTACGCTCATATACTCCCATGCCGCCGCGCCCGCGCTCATGTGCGCGGGGAACTGGTACATGACGCGCTCTTCCCCCTGTTTGATCTTCATTGTGTGCCTCCTTTCGGCGTATCCCGCCATCCTTGCCATGCGTGACCGTTCATCATGCGCTCTTTGTTGTTTTTACGCAACATCGTCCGCAAAAAAAATTTTCATCGTGACCGTATCAGACAGCCCGAGAATTTCAACGAGCTGTGAAATCTCTGCTCGTGTAAAATCTGATACGCCGCACATTTTACGGTAGAACGTCGCGCGATTCATCCCCATCTTGGAGAAAACAGATTTCACCGTTTCCCCTTTACGGGTAATTTCAGCCTTCAACTCATTCGTAGACAACAATATAAGTCCTCCTTTGGTTGTTTTTATGCAACATCTACGCTTTGCATTATACATTTCTCTGTTTTTCATGTCAATACATAAACGCAACTTTTGTGGTGCTCGCAGCTTTTCTTGTTGCGTTATTGCATATGATGCTATATAATTAGGCAAAAGAACGGGGGCTATAAGGTTGAAAGTACAGCCGGTAAATAAAGGCACACGAAAACAGGTCACAGAG
>NZ_DBHIVL010000050.1:0-16636 GCF_057271695.1 Centipeda sp. (in: firmicutes) | reverse complement strand
TACGCCCCCTCCCCGGTCCAGTAACGGCGCGGTTTTAGAGATTTGACCGCCCCCTAGGGGGGCAATATCGTGTTGCATTTGCTTCACTTTCGCGTTACAATAACCAAAAGGAGGTTATCCATCATGTCCAAGACCGCAACAATCAATATGCGCATCGAACCGACAATCAAAGCGCAGGCTGAAACTGTTTTTTCCAGTTTTGGCATCTCCGTGACCGACGCCATCAACATCTTTCTGCACGCATCCATCATGGAGGGAGGCTTTCCCTTCCAACCGAAACAGCCTCGTTATAACAGAGAAACGCTTCTTGCCATGCAGGAAGCACGCGACATCATGGATGGCAAAATCGAGCCGAAGCGCTATCCGTCGCTGTCCGCACTGATGGATGATCTGGATGCGGAGGACGCTCATGCTTGATCTCGTCACCACCACGCAGTTTCGCAAGGATTTAAAGAAGCTGCGTAAACGTGGAGCAGATATACAAAAGCTGGATGATGTCCTGCAAATGCTCTGCGCGGAAAAACAACTGCCCGAAAGGTATCGGGATCATGCTCTGGTTGGCGATTACATTGGTTTTCGTGAATGCCACATCATGCCGGACTGGCTACTCGTATATGCCATCGACAAAGGAAAACTGATTCTGACCGCTTCCCGCACGGGTTCACATAGCGATCTCTTCTAGCCGATTCATTGGAGTCGGCTTTTTATTTTGCGGCCTTCCGTTGGTGAATCTTCTCATGACATGACGCGCAGAGCGACATCAAATTGCTCTCGTCATGTGTGCCGCCGTCGGCGAGAGGCTTGATGTGATGGACGAGCGTTGCGCGAACGTATCTCCCCTGTTCTTTGCACATCTCACAGAGCGGATGCCCTGCCAAGTGACGGTCACGAATCCTGCGCCATACGCTGCCATACCTCTCATGCTGATTGTACCCGCGCACAAAATGCTCGTAATGTCGCTGCATGACTTTCTCGTGCTCCTCGCAGTAGCAGCTTTTTCGGTCTGTAAGATTCGGACAGCCTGTCATGCGGCAGGGGCGCTTCGGCTTTCTTGGCATTGCACTTCTCCATCAAAAAAGCCCTCGCGGAGAATTGCTTCTCCGAGAAGGCTGATTCCATATCCTATTTTCGCTGACTATCTCATATCACTGTCAACCCTATGAACGCAACGTGAACCTTTGTGAACTTATGTGAACTCAGATGCACTTTGCTGTCTTTTTTCCAAAATTTTTTCAACTTCATCCAGAGCCTTGCCATGAATCTTGTGTACCCACCGAATGCTGATGCTCATATCCGCTGCAATATCTTCCCACGATTTGAAACGGTGGTAACGTCGCTCAAGTACCATCTGGGCATTTTCATCCGTGACCTGCCAGATCGTATTCATAATCTCAAGTTTCAAAGTCACCAGACGGTCGATGTCTGCATTGATTTCCTCTTCCGTGTCGGTCAGTCGCGCAATGATGTTTTCCATCCGCTGATTGTTCGGACTCGGACTCCTCGGCATATCGCTGATGACGGCGCTCACATTCATCGCCATATCACGCAGCTGCGACACATGGGCAACCTTATCATTGATGCGCCGATCAATGTTCCATGCCTGACTGAGATATTCCTTTGCGGTCATGCAAATTCCCCCTCCAACTTTTCAAGCAGCCATTCTCCGTCTATGCTTGTCAGCTGTCCGAACCATGCGGAATGAAAGAACCGCTCTGTCTCAGAGCGCATCGCTGCCGCCGCAACATTCTCCGGGTCTTTGCCGAGTGCCGTCCGCGCCCACCGATAATCCTTCGCCGCCTGTTCGACAATGGCATTTGCCAGAATCTCATAGTTCATGATGTTACCTCCGCTTTGACGGCTTCAATCAGTGCCACCTGTGTCTTGTCCTTCCGTTTCAAGGCACGGAGGATTCTCTCGTCAATCGTGCCCTCGGCGATGATGTGCTGCACCACCACTGTTTTCGCTGTCTGCCCCTGCCGATAGAGCCGTGCCACGGTCTGCTGATAGAGTTCCAAGCTCCATGTGATACCGAACCACACCAAGGTCGAGCCGCCGCTCTGAAGATTGAGTCCATGCCCTGCACTTGCAGGATGGATGAGAGCAACGGTGATCTCTCCGCGATTCCAACGGGCGATGGCGTCATCTGTATCCAGTCGCACACACGTCACACGCTTTTCAATGCGCTCTGCATCATGCCTGAACCAATACGCCACCAGAAGAGGCTTGCCGTTCATGCTCTCTACGATGTCCTCCAAGGCATCCAGTTTGTGGTCGTGGATATGCAGGGTAGTTCCATCGTCGGTGTAAACCGCACCATTCGCCATCTGGGCGAGTTTCCCGGACAGGACTCCGGCATTTGCCGCCGTCACCTCGTCGCCCTTCATCTGTAAGACCAACTGCTCGCACATTGCGGCATACATTTTCTTCTCTTCCTCATTCATGCGGACGCTGTATTCGCTCTCGATCAGCTCCGGCATCTTGAGGTGATCTGCGGCTTTCATGGAGATGGTTATGTCGGCAATCTTCTCATAGATTCGCTCCTCGGCTCCGGGAAGTGGCGCGTAGGAGAACACCACCTGTCCGTTGCGCTTGTCCGGCGTGAAGTAATCCTGCCGATACTTCGTAATGAATCGCCCCAGTCGCCGTCCCATGTCGAGTACCTTGAACTCTGCAAAGAGATCCATCAAGCCGTTGCCGGATGGCGTTCCCGTCAGCCCGATGACTCTCTTCGCCAATGGGCGAACCTTCATGAGTGCCTTGAAGCGTTTACTGCTCCAATTCTTGAAGGACGAGAGTTCGTCAATCACGATGGCATCGTAGGTGAAGTCTGTTTTCTCCACGAGCCATGGCACATTCTCACGGTTGATGATGTAGAGGGAGGCTCGCTGCCGAAGTGCATGAAGGCGTTCTTTCTCCGTACCGACTGCAACGGAATAGCGGATATGATTCAGATGCTCCCACTTGCCGATCTCCTGCGGCCATGTATTCCGTGCCACACGAAGCGGTGCAATAACGAGAACGCGAGAAATCTCAAAATGGTCAAAGAGCAGGTCGTTGAGGGCCGTGAGAGTAATCACCGTTTTCCCAAGTCCCATATCCAGGAGTACGGCGGCAGTCGGATGGCTTTCGATAAAGTCGATGGCGTACTGCTGGTAATCATGCGGTATGAACTTCACGGGACATCACCTCCGATCTGTAAAATCAACTTTTCCATTACCGAAACACTTCCTGAAGCACATCCACATGATAGGTGTTTACCATGCCGTACTTGGCGTCGTACTCCTTGCCGATGTGATAGCCCTGCTTTCTGGACATTGCCGAGGCTTTGCGTCCGAGTCTTGCGGCGGCATCCCGACTCACGCCACGAACTCCCATGAGATTGGCATAGCCGATGATGGTGTAGTGGTGCTCATCGATAGTCATCTGCTTGGATTCGACCTCAAGAAGCCGCTCATCCACCTTGTCGATCCGGGCATTTGCCGCCTTGATCGCCCTTGCCTGTTCCACCATTCGCTGTGCGCTGCACAGCAGAAATTCCTCGGGTGTCATGTTCTTCGCAACTTTGAAGTAACTGTCTTCGAGCTGTTCAAATACATCCCACGCCCGCTCCGTCCCAAGCATCTTGCTGTGACGGGCAGCGCCTCTCTCCGTCCAGAGATACAGATGACGTGTTTTCGGGGAAATTTGCAGTTCGATATTTTCGACCTGCAAACGGAAGGTCTGTAAATCCTGCCCTTCCAGAACAAAAAAGTGTTTCCCCGCAATAAATCGCACACGGTTGTTGTTGAAGTTCTGCTGAATCTGCTTCGGGGCGCATCCATACGCCTCGGCAAGCTGCTCCGTGGTCATGACACGGATGCTGTTGTGTTCCAATACCATAAGTTCATTCATGGTCGATTTCCTCCAATACGCTGTCAATTTGATCTATCTTGTCAATCACATACACCTTGAATCCAAGCCGCCGAAGCAGCCTGTGCCGTGCCAGCTGCAAGGCTCTCGGCTTCTTCCCCGGTGCTTTCAGTTCCACAAAGCCCATTCTGCCGCCGGGCAGAAGCACCAGTCGGTCGGGCATTCCATCGAATCCCGGCGAGGTGAACTTCGGAGCGATGCCGCCCATCGCTCTGGTTCTTGCTGCAAGTTTCTGCTCAATGTCTTTTTCCCGCATCCTGTTCTCCCTCTGTGACGACAGTGACTAAAAATCCTATACGCGCGTATATGTGCGCGGTTTCCCCTTATGGGTATATATTTACTGTTTTTCTCTTATATAGAATTTACTGTCTTGTCCGTCACAAATCGTCATAACTGCCACGAAATGCCTCGATGGAGGTGTGACAAGTTTTATCTCTGTTGTCACACGCACCACCTTGTCACACCATTTTGTCACATCTTTTTATAGAGCCTCTGAAGACCGTATATCGGAATACGCCGTCTCGTTTCGGGACGCGACCAGTCGGTAAACCGAGCCATTATCGCCGATATGGCATAGCTGTCCGCAGGTTTGATGTCCTCTTTCGCTTTGCCAAAGCATTCGCACCATATCTCGATGTTGGAAACCGTTTCCCGACGTACCGTGCCTTTGACGTTCAGAGGACCGTCCGGATCTTGCACATAATCTCTTCTCTGATGCACATCCATCGTGTCCCATGTCTCCGGCAGAAGCATATCAAGATACCATGCGACGAGACCTTCACGATCATCCTGCTCCATCGCCTCGGACTGCTCTTTTCGGGCATAGTCTTCCAAGGCATGGTCGAGAAACAGATCTTCTCCGGCATTGGAAAGAACGATGACCTCCGCCCAGATTTGATCCACTGTTTCCTGATCGAGATTCCAAGGCTTCATCCTGCCTTCGCCCGTGACCTTGACGTTCCAGAACCTGCGATTTCCCGTGATGTCACGAAGATACCCTTTCTCGCTGTTGGTCGTGCCGAAGAAGATGCACTGCCTCGGATGGGGTGTGACTCGTCTGCCAAAAGACGCGCGATACTTATCATCCTGCCTCGATACAAAGGCTTTGACCTTCTCTAGCTCGGCTTTCTTCATGCCTGCCATCTCGCCGATTTCATGAATCCAGTAACCCTGCAGCTTCTCCGCTGCCGTCTTGTCGTTCATGTCGGAAAGCGTCAAGCTGTCGGCGAACCACTCCATGCCGAGTTTGGCGATCAGCGTGGATTTCCCGATGCCCTGATTTCCGTTGAGCACTGTGATGTAGTCGAATTTGATGCCGGGATGATAGATACGCATATATGCCGCGCAAAGTGCCTTTCTGGTCACAGCGCGGACGTAGGCGTTGTCCTGCGCCCCCAGATAATCAATCAGGACGGTGTCCACTCTCGGCATCTCGTCCCACACCGGCAGACCGTCGAAATACTCCTTGATCGGATGGTAGGAGCGGTCATCTGCGGCCTTGGTCACGGCAATGTCATAATTTCTCTGTGAAAAGGATCCGTAGCTTGCGTCAATATAGCAGATGAGCTGTGCATCGTCCGCATCCCGCCAGAACCGCGCAGGATGTTTCCACGGAACCGCGCCGCGAATCTCCATGCCGTCCGCCAGCTGGTTGAACACGATGTTCTTCATGTACGGATCGTTCTCCATGATGAGCCGGATATTGTGGAGGTTGTTTTCCAGTACACCGTTCTTATTGCGCTGCAGACGTTTCTTCCACTCGTCATCGACAGATTCCGCAAAGTCTTTTTCTGCCTCACTCAGTCGCTCGTTTGCCGCCACGATCTTGACCTCATCCTGCCGCATGGCAAAATCGCACATGGCGCGGAAGGATGCCTTATCATCCAGATCACCGAACTTGTGGACGCGGACGATATCGAAGGCATTACAGAGTTTCAGATATGCCGGATCTTTCGCATGGTGGGAATAGACAAACTTTTCATCCTTGATCTCCACGCCCGCAATGCTGCTGGAAGCGATGAGATGCCAGCGGCTTTCGCTCTCGGTCGGCTCGTATACGCCGGCAAGAAAGGTTTCAAGAGCACGGGTGACAGGAAAGAATACCCGGTTGAAGGTTCCGACTGTACCTTCTTTTTCAAGAGGATCCTGCACCTTCTGCTGCGTGACCTGATTCGCCTTGCTCTCACGAGAGGATGTGGGAAGCCTCGTCGGATCCGTCCATTCCGGGTGCGCCGACAGGATCGCATCCGGGTCGAGCCATTCCTTTTCCACTTCTTTGAAGACAAATACGCCGTTCTGCGGAGACGACGGCCAGTACATCAGCTGATTCGGCTGATAGGAACATTCATCAAAAAAGTCAATGCCCATCATCTGCGCCAGATACCGGGACACTGCCACGAACTCCTCCGCTGTGACATCCCGCAGCAACGGGAACACCAGTCTTATGCGGGGATCTTCCTCCGTACTGGAATGCGTGGTATACAGGCACGAAGTATACGGTGTGTTCTGTTCATAGGCATTGAGAAATGCTTTATCAATGCGGTCACCGTCCAGAGCGACCATTGAGCGCAGTTCCACGGCATCAACCTTGCGACGACCGCCTTTCAATGCGCCCCCCACGAATCCGCCGTGGTCTTTCGCCGCATCCCTCTGCGCTTTGCTCATCTTTGCATATTCTTCTGCAGACTCCGCAGTGCGGATGGTAACCTTGAGCCGTTCTTTCAAATCCGCATACCGGATTGTCTTATTCACCCACTTCTTTGCCTGACGGCTATTTCCGTAGGCAATCGCCAAGTCTCTCATCTGTACCTCCTCGGCCTCTCGCCGTGTTCGAAACGTGCCTGTCTCGCGATTTTCCTAGCTTCGTAAACTCGCCTGCTCACAAAGTCCTTATAGCTGTATCTCCCGTATTCGTTTGTTTCCATCGGGATATACTCGGAGTTCTCGCTGAATGTCGTCAGAAAACTGCGGTCACGCCTGTCATTATAGGCAAAGAGACACGGCTCTAGTGTTTCTGGATGGAGACCGATTGTTACCGGGTTATCATAGCAGCCAGCACCGCCATCATCGCTTTCTTGGCAGAAGATATAAAGATCATCATCCATCGGATCGCCAAAGGCGATGATACCCGCCCACTCATCAGTGTACTGACCGTTTGATATTTTCCAGATAGCCTTTTCCCCTTCATCAGACCCTTTGGCACTGTTTCTCTTCACCTCGAAGTAGCAGTGAAAATCGGGAAGATAAAAGTCTGGAAGATACCATGAATCATCGCTGAGGATGATGCCCTCCGGCTCGTATTCCCAACGAACACCGCAGGCATCAAAGAACACTGCCCACCGCGCCTCCAAGCGTGAGCGGAAAAGATAGCCCTTGTATTCTGTCTCTATTACCTTCATGGCGAAACCTCCTCACATTTCGTGGTAAAATAACGGATGTTCTTCCGCAGTCTCTCGGCATGAGCAATCTCCGCTGCCATGCCCTCGGTGATCCTCTCACCAAACACCCAGACTTCGCCGCACAACCGCAAAAGTTCGAGGTTCATGGACATCACTCTCCCACGCTCGTTTGTCTCTGACAGGAACTGCGGGAAATACAGATGCGGGGCAATCGGAATGCGCCCCCTGCTGACAGCGAACTTGCAGTACTGCCGCGCCCGCATGACGTTGACGTGCGGGCTGTCCCGGTAGGGTGAGCAGATGTAAGTGAACCGATTCTGTCGGAATACCTTGGTGAGAGCTGCGTGCGCTGTAGGATCGGCATAGCCCTCGTGATTTCTTCTCTCAATCATTTCTCGCACCTCATCTTCCTGCTGCACTCCGTGCAGCAGATCGCCGTGCCGAAGAGGTCGAACTCCGCATCGCCGAAAAACTCGTTGAGGTCGACAGGCACTTCCGCTCCGCAGCGCGGACAATGGCAAAAGACATTCTCATCGTTGATTTCCACCGTGACCTCCAGAGCGTCATTGATGTTTTCCTTGACATAGAACATAAAGGCTTTCCTCCCTTTGAAAACTGATTAGTTCCTCTCAACAATAAGAGGACGAACAGGGAGGTTTTGGTCACCAAAAATCCTCCCATTTTTCACGGGAGGATTGAAGTCAATCTTTCTGATAGAATTGGCACTCGAAACCATCGGCACGGAGCGGGAGTCCGTCTGCCCAAGGCGGGGTTCGCGCCATCTGCTCACAAATGGCAGAAAGAGAAACTCGCTCGTCGCATTCGATGATGAGTTCATCATGGACGTGTGCAACAATGTCCATCGTCCGCAGCGTTTGCATGGCATAGCAGAGAATGTCGCGACTGATCGCCTGCGTGACATTCTCCACGAGCTTCGGTCCGTAAGATTCAATCCGTGCCCACTTTTTCGAGAGATTGAGTCCCATGTAAGTGACGGATTCGCCGCCAAACTGATTCTCTCCGATGCGGGGCTTCACGTAGGCGAGTCTGCGACCGCTCGGAAGATCAACGAACATCATGCCGCACTGATAGATGAATCGGATGCCGTGCGTGACCTTTGTGCTGCGTTCCTTGATGCAGCCCTTTGCGGCTCGGTCGACTGCCCACCAGAACTCTACGATGTTCGTATTTGCAGCACGCCAAGCATCCACGAGCGATTTCAATTCATCTTCCTTCATCCCGGATTCCAATGCGCCGAATGCCTTCAGCGCACCGACGGACCCGCCATAACCACAGGCCAGTTCTGCCTGCTTCCCCTTTTGCCTAAGATGCCCGTTCTCGCCGTGTTTCACCACATTGCAGTGGAACATCCTGCCTGCTGTGGCGCAGTAAATGTCGCCGTTACCCTCAAAAACATCCATACGCCATCGCTCCTTGGCAAGCCATGACAGCACTCGTGCTTCAATGGAAGAAAAGTCCGCAACGATGAATTTTCTGCCCTCCTTGGGGATAAAGGCAGTACGGATCAGCTGTGACAGAACATCCGGCACGGAGTCATAGAGCAGTTCCAGTGCCGCATAATTTCCCTGCCGCACAAGGGCACGGGCGCATTCGAGGTCGGTGAGATGATTCTGAGGAAGATTTTGCAATTGAATGTGGCGTCCCGAAAACCGCCCGGTACGGTTCGCACCATAGAACTGGAACATCCCCCGTGCACGACCATCCGAGCAAACGGTATTCTGCATTGCCTGATATTTCTTCACCGAGGATTTCGCAAGCTGCTGACGTAGTGACAACACTTCCTTCAGCGGAGCGGGAACATTGGCAAGGAGGTCAGTCACGGACTTCTTGTCGAGCGACTCGGTTTCAACTCCCTGCTCCTTGAGCCATGCCTTCATCTGCGTGACACTGTTTGGATTCTCAAGCTCGGTCAGAACTTTCAGCCTGTCCGTCAACCTCTCCTTCGTGTGTACGTCGATCTGGACGGCGTTCTCCACCAAGGACATATCCAGACGTATCCCGCGGTCATTGATCTCCTGGTCGAGTACATACTCCTCCCACACCGACGGAGGTACAGGATGTTTGAAGAGACGCTTCTGAATCGCCATCTCCACTTCGACATCACGGCGGTTGTAAGACTTGAACAGCTCCCACTTCTCTCCCGTGGGTTCGTGGAACGGAGGCGTTGAAAAATAACGGATGAGAGCCTTGCCCTCCGTCATTTTCTGCTCTTCCAGTCCAAGCACCCGTCCGACGGCGGCAAGTGAGAGCGGCAGTCCCATGTAGGCAGACCAGACCATTGTGCATCGCCAGCTACGAGGATTCAGGAAGTGAGCGCACTCCGTAGAGAGCGGATGATTGTCTCGAAATGGATCCAGAGCGATCCCCAAGTCCGACAAGTAACGCGACAGGCACACACGCTCAAAGTTGGCATTGAATGCCCACTTGGTGACGCTCTCATCGGTCAGAGCATCCAGAATTTCCTGCGGAATCTGCTCACCACCCACGAGGTCGATGACCTCCACCGCGCCTCCATCCACGGCATAGGCGAAAAGCAGTATCGCAAAGTCCTCAGCTTCGGCGTAACGATATACGCCGCTCTTGCTGATGTCCACACTGCTCCGAGTTTCAAGATCGATAGAAATGGACTTCATGTATGTTCTCCTTCCGTGACAAAGGCAGCGAGGAGGAATCCCCGCTGCCCATGTCGGTCAACTATTATTTAGCTGAGAAAGTCCTCGTCCTCATCGGCGAAGTCATCTTCGGCGCGGGTCTTGCCCCCGAGCGGCTCACCGTCGGAAATCTTCTGCAGGTTGTTCAGTCCGCAAGCGATGCCCTTGCTGCCGTTCGAGTTGAATGCGTAGAAGTTGATGCTTGCTCGTCCGTAAACGCCGGAGTAGACCTCCGAGTGCTCGATGATCGGATTGCGGGCAGCATCCACGATGCCGGGCGCGGTCGCAGAGTTTGCGTTGATGAAGTAGCTGTCCTTATACGCCTCATCGTCCGGGCGTTCCGCATCGCCATCACGGAGCGGCGTCTTGATCGCCGTGAGCGTGGGGACGGATTTGCTGTTACCCTTGAGCTTCGACTGCCCTTCCTCATATGCTGCCTGAATGGCGTTCTTGACCGCCGTGACCGTCTTGGTGTCGGACTTTGGAATAATAAGCGAGACACTGAACTTCGGCGTACCGCCGTTGATGGACTTTGCCTGCCAGACGTTGGCATAGCTCCAACGTGTCTTGACACCCGTGATCACTTTTGTCGGATTGATAACTTGTGCCATGATGTGTTTTCCTCAACTTTCCTTGAAATCATCTGCTGCGGTATTCATCGCAGGCCGCTTGTCGCTCATGGGAGCGAGTGTGGATTTCCCCTGCGGCTTGACAACGAGGCTGCCGAGCAGTTCCTCAAACTTACTTTTTCCGAGCAGACCAGTCATTGCCGTAATCCCGAGCAGTTTCTGTTCATACGGCTCAAAGCCCGCTTCTTTGACGGTTTTGGCGACCGCCGCCTCGTCGGTGTATTTCCGATTCGAGCGACCCTCGACCAGTTTCCAGTCCGTCCACTGTTTTCCTTGGATTGCCCGCTGCAGGGCGTATTCCTTGATGTCGCTGACCCATGCGGCGAGTGTGTCAGCCTTTGCAAGCACCGCTTCTACTTCCGAATCTTCCAGTGTCGGTGGCATTTCGAAGTCATACCGGGCGAGTTCCAGATTGTACTCTGCCCGCTTGCGGCAGGTCGCCTTGATTTTGCAGAACTGGCAGTGTGCTCCGGCGCAGAACACTCCTTCTCCTTCGTGTGCCAACTTCGCGGCAGGAACGAGCATATCTGCCGCCCATGTCAGAAGGTCTACTTTCGAGATGGTGTACTCCGAGATGTTGCTGAGTCTCGGTTGGAAGATAATCATCCAGATTGACTCGATGTCATACAGACCGTCGAACATCTGGATGCAGCCGAGCGCGTAGCACATCATCTGCGGATTGTGCTCGGCACTGACCTCGATTCCCTTGCCGTGCTTGTAGTCCACGATGCAGACGGTCTTGCCGGAGATGATGAGCGTGTCGGCTGTGCCGAACCCATCGGGTACAAAGTCCGAGAAGTCCACACGCTGCTCCACGGACACCATCGTATCCTTCGACTCCTCGCGGAACTGCGCCACAAGCCCCATAACGAACTGTGCATAGAATTCTGCACACTCTTCCATCTCACTGTCATAGGAAGACAGCTTCTTGGTCGGATCGCGCACCTGCTTACCCAGAGCCTTGCGGAGTTTGTACTCGCAGAGCGTATGCGCGTCTGTCCCTTGGGCGGCATACTCACTCGGCGTGTCGGGTTGCGCCGCATTGAGCCGCGCCGACGGCGGACAGGCAATCCAACGTGCGGCAGAGGATGCCGAGAGGACGGCGTGTTTACGTGCCAATCTTCTCAGCCTCCTTCAGGAGTGCCGCATAATGCTCCGGCGCAAGCTCGCTGAGTTTTGACGCACCGAACTTTGCAATCAGAGACTTGACTGCGGCACTGTGCCCTTCGACAGAGAGCTTCGCAAGCACGGTGCGTACCTCCTCAAGTGTCGGCGCGGCTTCCTCCGATTCCGAGACCTTCGGTTGCTCCTCGCCTTGAGAACTCTGTACGATTTCCTCAAGGACATCGACGAGCCGGCGCAATGTCGCCACAAGCTCTGCTGTGACTTCATTCTGTTCCCGCATAGGTATCACTTCCTTTCGATTAACTGCGGGCATCTTCACCTTCCTATAAAGAAGAGGACACCTGCCCGCAGTCTGGTCACCAGATTTTACAAAATATCCTCAATCTGCTCTTGCAGTCTGGGCATGAATTTCTTCATACGCTTACGAACACTTTCTTTGGATTTGAAGCCGACAGCACCAGCAATCTCGCGTTCAGACTGTCCCGCCGCCCTGCGGATAAGAATTTCATGGTCGATGGGATCGAGTTTGGCGAGAGCCTCGTACAGCCTGCGATTACGCTCCTCGCGGACTGCGGTGTCGGCGACATCCTCATGGACGGGAAGTGCCGGGTCATTGACCTCCACCGCACGTTCTAAAGAGATTGTCCGATACACGGGATGTGAGCATCCATCACAGCTGCGGTTGGCGCAGCAGGGCTTTCCTTCATAGATACAGTGTTGCTCACGCTTTTCCCGCTTATCCTCCCGCCAGATTGGGCGCATGACGACGGAGTATTGATTAGCATCGACAGGTGCATAAATTGCCCGCCCCGACGCCTTGAAGAACTTTTCTCCGGCAGTCTTCCGCCGGACGAGTTCATCCATGCCCGTATCCCGGATTCTTCCGTTTTCGTGGATCTGAATCGGGACGGGGACATACACGCCCAGCTTCTTACTGTGCTGAAAACGATGTCCCTGCTGCAGGAGTTCCTTGACCTCCTGCGCGGAGTAGTCTTTGATGATACCGTTAAGCTGGATTTTCATAGTTTTGCGTTCCTTTCGTTCTTGCCGAACGGCAGGATGCAAAACTACACACGGGCTTCACTCCAAAAATGGGCATAAAGAAGCACGGTGGGAGCATAGAAATACTGACAAGCTCGTATGCTGTCAGAATCCCTGTTTGCATCCCGCCGTCCTATGGCCATCTTGGACAACAGATTGACTTACTTAGGGAAACCGAATTTGATTCTTCCTACCACATCCTTAAAAATCTCCCTCTACAAAGAGGCGGACACATACATCCGATTTGGTCACCGCTTTTTGATTAGAATTTTTTCTGTTTTTTTCTCACAAAAGTGAGAAAAGAAACTCTTGCTCGTGTTATAATTTAGATGTACTAGATTTCCTCTGCCCCCCGGATAAAACGACGAAGGTGCAAGGACTGTCTTGGAAATGTGTTATAATAGTTCTATGCACTATCTTCACAGAGAGATTTCATATGCTGTGCTTGATGAGGACTTCTACAAAATCAACTTACTAATAGCAGTTTAGCAAAATAGCTTATTTAAAAATCGGACTGGACGGACACTCCCGGACGCTCTCGGACAGAAAGGAAATCTTCAAACAGGAGGAATATAAGTCATGACTTTTTCTGAATATGCTACAGGTCTTTCAGCCTATATTTCATATGGAAAATCGGAGTATGACTATTTCACTGAGCTGATCGGGAATTTCATACAAGATGCTGCAATGGACGCCTGTAAACTACTGAAGAGACAGAATGACACAAAGTATCGATACATCAAAGGAATCCGCCTCATTCAAGTAAAGGATGCACAATATCTCTATGACCACCGTGATAAGGAAAAATTCTCGCATTGGATATGGGAGAGAATGGATGATACATCGTCTTATGACAAGATATCAGCTTGGTTGGTCAGACATAACATTTCAAGTGATGATCCAGCCACAGCATGTGCAGACCTGTTAGAGTCTATAATCTTAGACATCATCAACAATATTGCCTCATCTCCCCCCTCTCAAAAATCTGATTTAGATCTGACGCTGATCAATGACATCCAAGAAAAAATAAAGTCGCTCCCCCGTCCGGCTAATGTACCGGTTCCTAAGGAAGCGACTCAAAATGAGGAAACATATATTGATGAGTTGTTTTTGGCATACGGCGATGCCGAGGGCATGGATGTGTTTTCAAGGAATGACCTTATATCATTTCCCGACTATGAGGAGGATTTAAATGGTCGCCGTATCGATTTTTATGCGGCTGAAAGCATACGGCGCGGAGTATTAGAGTTGGGCAGTGGCAGTCTAACAGATCAATTTGACGTCTTGAAATCCGAAACTCTTGTCGGCGTGACAGACAC
The DNA here is from genome assembly GCF_057271695.1 of Centipeda sp. (in: firmicutes). Classification (NCBI taxonomy): domain Bacteria; kingdom Bacillati; phylum Bacillota; class Negativicutes; order Selenomonadales; family Selenomonadaceae; genus Centipeda; species Centipeda sp. (in: firmicutes). Next base: position 2,543 of record NZ_DBHIVL010000050.1, on the reverse strand, counting down.
AGCAAAACGAACACACCCGAATGGTTATGAGCGTATGCTTGCAGTAATGGAGCAGGCAGTCACCACACCGATGACAAACTATGTTCTCAGCGCATCTCCATATTGGATCGGTGGAAAAATCAAAAAAGGTGTATGCCATCATCTTGTGAACGACGGTAAACTTGCATGGATAAGGAGAAGAAAGAAGCAATGAGTGAATCCGCCCTTGGCTCAGTCTTTGAAATTTCTCTCCGTATTCTTCTCATGCTGAAAGAGTTGTTTCCTTCAAAATTAGATGAACAACAAGTCAGTGCATTAGATTTCATCTCTGTTTACGCATCAGACTTTGGTCTACTGGACGAAAACCTGCATGGATATGGCGATTACAGATTTAGTGAATATCCAGCAAGAAAGCATATGGTGGATTCTGCTTTAAAAAACCTTGTACTGGATGGATATGTTCGCCTATCTCCCACCCCAACCGGGTACAGATACTCCATTACAGAGCTTGGAATGGCGGTCTGTAAGCAATTTGACAATGACTATGCAAAAGAATACATTATTGCGACTCATGCTGTACTTAGTAAGTTTAATGGAGCAAATGCCAAGGCGATGTTGAAAGAAATAAACAAGCTTACTGTTCAATCACTAAAGGAGGTCGGACATGAATAGATTTTATATTGAAAAACTGATCGTGTCCGGTGGATGGCACAAAGACACCGTCATTGATTTCAAACCTGGTTTGAATTTTATATTGGGGCCTTCCAATACAGGAAAAAGCCTCATCATGGACTGCTTGGATTATGTATTCGGATTCTCCCCGAAGAAAAACCGACCTTCAAAAATTGTTGATAACCAATACGGCTATGAGTATGTCACGCTCCATTTGGCAACAGGCACAGGAAGCGTTATTCTGAAGCGCAAAATAGGTGATTCAAAAATTCTCGCCAGCGGCACAGATCCAACAGTTGAGCATGGTACATACAGCGTAAGTCATAACGCCAAGAAGAATATCAACGCTGTCTATCTTCATTTGCTTGGAATTGATGAACCGCATGTTATTCGTTCGGCAGAAACAGGCACTAAAACTCAAGATCTAACATGGAGAAGTATGCTCCATCTGTTTTTCATTCGACAAGGAGATGTTGCAAGAGAAAGCTCAGTGTTACTGGCGCCCAATAGCCCGGGTCCCACGGCATCAGCATCCGTACTGTTATACTTATTAACTGGGAAAGATGCCAATTCCCTTATTGCAACAGAAGATCCTAAAATCAGTGAAGCAAAAAAGAAGGCCGTGATTGGATACATCCAAGAAAAAATAAAGGAACTCACTGCCAGACGAGAAAAACTGGAAGTTGCTCTCTCATCCTCAAGTATCACAGATCCTCGTACGAGCGTCGAGCGTATTCGAAAAGAGATTTCTGACCTGCAGACACGAATGGATGCTGCTGCAAAAGAAAGTCAGCAGATTATGTCGGAAATCTATGCATGGAATGGTAAACTCTCCGAATCAAAAACTGTAGAACATAATCTTTCTGTCCTACACCAACAGTATCAAGCTGATATCAGGCGAATCGAGTTTATTGTTGATGGCGCAGCGAGTATCTCACCTATCCGAAAAAAAGTTAAGTGCCCTATCTGCGGTGAATATGCAGAACGTGTACAGAGCACATCTTTTATTGAAGCATCTGCAGCTGAGCTTGAAAAAATTAAACATCATCTATCCGAACTGAATATTGCTCAGCAGGACGTCAATCATCAACAAAAAACGATCATTACCACAATCAGAACATTAGAAGAAAAGAAGGATGCTATTGATACTCTGATTACTAACCAATTACAACCTCAATTAAGTTCTTTTGAAGAAAAACTTGAACAACATCTAAAACTGATACGACTTTCAGGAGAGCTCGATTTTGTCCGTCAAGACGAAATACAGTACAGTAGTGAGTTGTTCAACAAGGAAACAGAAGAAATATCGCGCCCCTCGAAGTATAATGTGTTCGAGGATTATGACTACGATCTCATCAAAGGCTTTGAAGAGAAGCTTCGTCAGATTTTGAAAGCCTCCCATATTGGAGGAGCGAATTCAGCAAGACTTAACATGGAAAACTTCGACATTGAGATTGATGGGCTAAAAAAATCTGTCTCAATGGGCGGAGGCTTCTGCGGGCTACTGAACACAATCACAACAATGGCGATGAGTTCATACCTCATTGATCTTGGAAGGAATGCTCCCGGCTTCTATGCAGTCGATTCCTCCTTGACGCAGCTCTCTGAAGCGGAACATAAAGAACAAAACGATACCATAAAACAAAATTTCATAAAGTATCTCATCTCTAATGCCCACGAACGACAGGTCATCATTGTTGAGCAAACAAAACGTATGCCCTTCATTCCCACTGACAGTGAGGAAAATGCTGTCCATGTTATTCAATTCTCTAGAAACAAAGAAAAAGGTAGGTATGGATTTTTGAATGATGTGTATAATGCGGAAGATCAATAATTCTTAGGGAAACACTGAAAAATTCTTTTGTTGCACGATTGAGCTCCGAAATATTACA
>NZ_DBHIVL010000049.1:0-16706 GCF_057271695.1 Centipeda sp. (in: firmicutes) | reverse complement strand
TTTTGCATGACAACGGGATAAGTGTGCCCTTTTTCTCGAACCTCCCGTTCAAACGGGAGGTTCGGGGAAGGAAAGAAAGAGATAGGGGCATGCTTTTCCACTTTTTGCATGGGAAACTGTAGAACTAATGCCTGTGGATAACCCAAGCCTTATTATCCGTGTTTTATCAGCGTTTCCCTTATCGGCTACTCAAAACTGAACGTGTAGAAAGGTATCCCCTCCTGTATTTCAAATATAAGAAAATTATAACACAGGAAAGGATATGCTGCCTAATGATTCTTTTACAAGGAAAAGAGATTCCAAATGCCGCCAATTGGGGATCGGAGATCTTGATGATACAAAAAGCGCGCCCCATACGGAACGCGCTTTTCTTTCATTACTACTGTTGTTTCGTCGAATGGCAGGAAGAGGAATGCTCATCACAAGACGAACAGCCGCTGCCACAGCAGTCCTCCCTGCCCATGCAAAAGTTACGGTAGACATGGTGAACTGCAAAAAAGAGTGCGACCGCCACGAGCACACCGACGACAAAGGTTGCCACAGGAATCCCTCCCTCAGTCCATAAAACGGAATCCTCTCATCAGAAGCCGAGCATCCGACCGATCTGATAGACAAGAAGCGAAACAAGCCAAGCAATCGCGAACATATAGACGGCAGAGAAGCCGACCCATTTCCACGCGCCCGTCTCTTTCCTAAGCGTACCGAGTGACGTGACACAGGGCGTGTAAAGCTGCGAGAACACCATGAAGGCAAGCGCAGAAAGGCTTGTAAACGCTGCGCCCATACCTGTCTGAAGCATTGTGGATGCCGTATCGACCGCATCTGCCGCCTCGGTTGAGACATCGGCAACACCATAGAGAATGCCGATTGTCGCAACGACCGTTTCCTTCGCCATGATGCCGGAGAGGACAGCCGCGCCAGCCTCCCACGTTGCAAAGCCGTGGAACGTGAAGAGCGCAGACATCCAGCCGCCGAGCGTCGCGAGGATGCTGTCCTCAATCTCGCACGGACCGCTGAAGTTGTAGTTCGACATAAACCAAAGGATGACCGATGCCGCAAAGATAATCGTACCCGCTTTGATGAGATAGCCCTTGCCCTTGTCCCACGTCTCCAAGAGAACCGAATTCATATCGGGCATACGGTACGGCGGGAGCTCCAACAGGAAGGTCGAGCCCTGTGCCTTAAAGAGCGTCGAACCGAGCACCTGCGCCACGATGATTGCCATGACCATGCCGATGATATACATGAGGAAGACAACGTTCGCCGCATTGTTGGGAAAGAACATCGCAGCAAACAGTGCCATGATCGGCAGCTTTGCACCGCAGGTCAGGAATGGCGTGACAAGGATCGAGATCATGCGATCCTTTTCCGAGTCGAGTGCACGCGCACCCATGATGGACGGAACGGCGCAGCCGAAGCCCATCATCAGCGGCATGATCCCCTTGCCCGTCAGCCCGCAGCGGCGCATAATCGGATCCGTGATAAACGCGATACGCGCCATGTAGCCCGTGCCGTCGAGGAACGAGAGGCAGAAGAACAGAACGAAGATGAGTGGAACGAACGTCAGCACCGAGCCGACACCCGCGATGATGCCGTCCGTGACAAGTGAGATCATCCAGTCCGCGACCCCCGCCGCTACAAGCGAATCCTTGACAAAGTTCAGGAACTCATCGTTGATGAGCACCTCGAGTTCGTCGGCAATGGGCTGACCGATCCATGTAAACGTGATCTGAAAGACCGCATAGAGGATCAAGAGGAAGATCGGCAGTGCAAGCGCACCGTTCGCAAGAAAACGATCCATTTTCTCCGAACTCGTCGCACCGACATTCTGCACGGTTACGGCATACCGCACGACCTGATCGATGAGTGCATAGCGCGCCTCGATGATCGCCTCCTCCTTCTCCGCCTCCGTACGCGAACTGCTCTCGATCTCATGGATCTTCGCGATATGCTCCTTGACGAGGTCACTCGGCTGGTACCGTGCCATGACCGTACTCGTAAAGACATCGAGCAACGTCTTTGTACTCTTGCTACTGCGCCCCGTCGTCTCGACGGTGGGCATGCCGAGCGCCTCTTCGAGCTTCGCCGTGTCGATCTTGATCCCGCGGCGCTGCGCATCGTCCTGCATATTGAGATCAATAAGGAGCGGAATCCCCTTCTCCAAAAGCTGCACTGTGAGGAAAAGATTGCGCTCGATGTTCGAGCTGTCCACGACATTCAGGACAAGATCCAGCTTCGTGCTCGTCAAGTAGTCGATGACGATTTGTTCCTCCGGCGAGCGGGCGTTGATGCTGTACGTCCCCGGAAGGTCGACGATGGAAATCGCCCGCCCCTTGTAATGCGTGTGACCGATTTTCTTGTCAACCGTAACCCCCGGCCAGTTTCCGATTTTCTGACGTGCACCCGTCAGTGCGTTGAATATGGTCGATTTGCCGGTATTCGGATTGCCGGTAAGTGCAACTGCCAATGCTGACATATCTCCGATCTCCCCTTAACCGACCTGCTCGACAGATATGAGTGCTGCGTCCTCGCGCCGCATGGCGAGATTATACGAGCGAATGCCAATCGCGATCGGATCCCCCATAGGTGCCGAACGCAGAACCATCACCTTCGTTCCCGGAATCATCCCCATCGACATAAGACGCTGCTTGAGCGGCGACTCATCAATTTGCAAAATCTTCAACAACATTCCCGGCTTTCCATCCTTCAGCGTCAATCAAGATACCTCCTAAAATCCGCATTATTATCAACGCAAATGATAATGAAACTATCTCTGCAATGCGTATGATACCTTACTCCATATTATTTTGTCAAGTACGTCCATCGATATTTATGATGATGTTGTAACAAATTACTGGAACGGCGGCAGCGATTCCTTAAGTGTCTGTGCAATGATTTATGGATGAATAAGGAGACAACAAAAAAGATTCCAAACGTCGGTATGACGGATGGAATCTCTTCTATGTTGAGAATCGCTGTTCAGTTCCACGATATTGTGCTGACGATAGCCTGTACCGCCTCAATGGAGACGGGTTCTTCAAACGAGAGGGAGAATGTGTAGCCGCCGCGCGACCAAAGTGCAAGGCTGACGCGATTTTCCGTCCCCTTGACGCGGATATACTGACGTCCGACCTGCACGACCTGATTGACCTCATAGACCGTATTGTCGCCACTGATGTCCGCATCGCCCTTCGCCATGCGGAACAGAATTTCCTTGCCCGCCTCATTGCGGTAGAAGATCTCGGCGAGGCTCCTGTCAATGACGATGATATCCTTCTGCGCGTAGCCGACGGGCAGGAGGGTCGGCGTATAGACAGGCAGCCCTGCGACCGCCCATGCGTCACGCACGCTCGTATAGGAAACGAGCGGTGACGGCATTTGCTGTGCCGTTGGCTCTGCATGGACGCTGCCCATACAGAGTGATGCTGCTGCGAGTCCTGCAAGCAGGATACGTTTCATTCCGGCTCTCTTCACGGGATACCTCTCAATTCTTTGTCTTCAATTTCTTCGGAAAATCGGTCTTCTTCTTCTCCGCACCCGCGAGCATTTCACGCGCATTCGCGAGTGCCGCCTCGGTGACATCATCGCCGGATGCCATGCGTGCGATCTCGCGCACGCGTTCTTCGTCAGAGAGTGCAGTCACCTGTGTCACTGTTGCGTCACCCTTGACACGCTTTGCGATGTAGAGATGGTTGTCCGCCATACACGCAATCTGCGGCAGATGCGTGATGCAGAGAACCTGCTTGTAGTGCGCGACGAAGGCGATGCGCTCGGCGACCATCTGGGCTGTGCGCCCGCCGATGCCCGTGTCGATCTCATCGAACACCATGCTCGTCCCGCCCGTATCGCGTGCGGCGACGATGGATTTGATGGCGAGTGCAATGCGCGAGAGCTCGCCACCCGAGGCGATTTTTTCGAGGGGCTTCTCCTCCTCGCCCACGTTTGCGGAAAATAGCATGGCGAGACTGTCCGCGCCGCGGCTTGTGTATTTCTCTGCGGGGGTGACAACAATGCGGAAACGAGCCTTTGCCATGCCGAGCCCCTGGAGTTCACGCGCAATGTCGGCAGAAAGTGCCGCGCCGACCTCCTGTCTGCGTGCAGTCAGCTCCGCCGCAAGGTTCTTCAGTTGTTTGTGAAGTGTGCCGATTTCTTTGTCCAACTGCGCCATGTCCATATCATAGTTGTCGACGCTTTCCAGTTCACTGCGAACGGAGGAAAGGCGTTCGAGTACGGCGGGGATCGTCCCGCCGTATTTCTTTTTGAGACGGTCAATCACATCCATACGCGTCTGGATGCGATCGAGACGCGCAGGGTCGGCATCGATGCCGTCGAGGTAGTCACGCACCTCATAGGACGCCTCCTGCAGGGAGATGTATGCCTCCTCGATCATATTCTGTGCGTTCGCGAGAGCGTCGTCATAGCGCGCAACCTCATCGAGTGCATGGGTGACCCGTGCGAGCGCGGACAGGACGGCGAGCCCCTCCTCCCCATCCTCGCTGAGCAAATTCGCCGCCTCGGCAGCATTCTCGACGAGACGCTCCGCATGGGAAAGACGGCGAATCTCCGTCTCGAGTTCTTCGTCCTCGCCCACCGTCAGCTCTGCCTCGGCAATCTCCTTCTCCTGCCAGCGCAGCAGCTCCAAACGCTCGCCGATGTTCTCAATCTCCTCCGCACGCTCCTCTCTGAGGCGCGTCTTTTCCTTCCAATCCGCATAGACCTGCATATATGCGGCAAGACGCGTGCGCAGATCGCTGTCCCCGCCCTCAAGCAGATTGCGCTGTGCGTCTTCACGCAGAAGGGCAAGGTTCTCGTTCTGCCCGTGGATATCCACGAGATACGGAGCGATTTTTTTTAGAAAGGTCAGTGTGACATGACTGCCGTTGACGAGGATCGATCCCTTGCCCGTCCGCGCAATCTTGCGCAAGACGATGAGTTCATCCTCGCATTCGATTTCCTGCTCCGCGAGCAGAGCACACAGCTCCGCATCGCTCTCATCAAGCGAAAACACCGCCTCGACGCGCAGGGCATCCGCACCGCTGCGAATGGCATCGCTCGAGACGCGCTGCCCGAGAATTGCCCCGAGCGCATCGATCAGGATGGATTTACCCGCACCTGTCTCGCCCGTGAGGATGTTGAGCCCCGTGCCAAACTCGACGGCGACCTCCTCAAGCAGCGCAAAATTCCATACACGCAGACTTTGCAGCATAGCGTTTCCCTCCCCTCACCGAATCAGTTCATGAATGCGCGCAACGATCTTCTCTGCCGCAGACTTCGGCTTGACAAGGACGAAGATACTGTCGTCGCCCGCAACCGTACCGATAAGTTCCTGCCAGTCCGAACTGTCAAGCGCAGACGCGACGGTCGCAGCAGCACCGGGTATCGTTTTCACAAGAACGATGTTCTCACTGAAGTCACACAGGATCACATTGTCCTTGAAGAGCCGCTTCATCCGCCCCTCGGAGAACCGCACGCTCTCGTGTGGGGATACTGCATAGCGATAGCGTCCGTTTCCTGCGGGGACTTTGATGAGGAAAAGCTCCTTGATATCCCGCGAGATGGTCGCCTGCGTGACGCGCATATGCTGCGCGCGCAGAGCCTCGGCAAGAGCCTCCTGCGTCTCGATGATTTCCTCACCGATGATCTTCTTGATGAGTTCGTGGCGCCGACTTTTCATTCCGCTCTCTCCTAGCAGTTTCTCCAGAGTTTTGTACGCAATGTCTGATAGTAGTCCTTGTCCGCAAATTTGATGATGCCCGCGCGTACATCCGAGGATTTGACCGTCACCGTGTCGTCCGCATGAATCGGCGTCGTCTCCTGCCCGTCGAGCGTAACGATAATGCTCTGCCGCGTATCGACGAGATGGATGTGCACGACATCCTCCACGCGGATGATGAGCGGACGAATATTCAGCGTATGTGCACAGATCGGTGTGAGGACGAGCCCCTTCACCATCGGATTCATGATAGGCCCGCCCGCCGAGAGTGCGTACGCCGTGGAGCCCGTCGGCGTGGCAACGATGAAACCGTCCGCCTTGCACTCAACGAGCGGTGTCTCGTTGACCCGCAGCGCAAGGGAGATGATGCGCGCGGGGTCGCCCTTCATCACAACAATATCGTTGATGGCGTGCCCCAGAAAATGCTCCGCACCGTCCGGCTTCGTCACATAGCCTGCGAGGAATCGCCGCCATTCGACGCGATAATCCCCCGCACAGAGCTGCTTGAGGCGCGTCTCCAGCTCGTTCTGCTCGATGTCCGCCATAAAGCCGAGCGTTCCCATGTTGATGCCGCAGACCGGCACGGGGTTCTCCGCATAGCGGCGACAGATGCCGAGCAGCGTTCCGTCCCCGCCGAGACTGAGCGCGAAATCCGCTGGCTGACGCTCGATGTCCTGTACGCCGCAGTCCTCCATGCCGAGCTCCGCCGCACGCGCATACGGCAGCATGATGCGTGTCTCACGCGCATCGAAAAACGCACGAATCCGCACGAGAATATCGCGCGTCTCCGGCTTAATCAGATTCGGAAAAACCGCAACTGTCCTCATAGAAATATCAGCACCTCACCCATCCAGCGTCCGATGCGCCTCTACCACAATCTCGTGCACAGATGCTGCATCGATCTGTCGTTCCCCTTCCCCCTGCACCTTGAGATACAGAAGGTATTCAATATTCCCCTTCGGACCCTTTACAGGGGAAAACGTAAGACCCGTAGGAAAAAATTCCTGTTCCTCTGCCACACGAAGTACCTTGTGAATCACATCCTCATGCACGGCAGGATCGCGGACAACACCGTTCTTGCCCACACGCTCCCTGCCCGCCTCGAACTGCGGCTTGATGAGTGCAATCACCTCTCCATTCGGCGAAAGGAGTGTCCGAACGACAGGCAGCACCTTGTCCAGCGAGATAAATGCCACGTCAATGGAGGCAAAGTCCAGAGGTGTGCCCAGCATCTCAGGTGTCACATTGCGGATATTCGTGCGCTCCATATTGACGACACGCGCATCCGTGCGCAGCTTCCAGTCGAGCTGCCCATAGCCGACGTCGATGGCAAACACCTTTGCCGCACCGTTCTGAAGCATACAGTCTGTAAAGCCGCCCGTCGATGCACCGATATCTGCTGCCGTTTTCCCCGTAAGGACAGCACCGAAGACCGCCATTCCCTTTTCCAGTTTCAGTCCGCCACGGCTGACATAGAGAAGATCCTCGCCCACAACGCGCAGCACGGCATCCACGGATACTGTTGTGCCCGCCTTGTCAATGCGCTGCTCATCTGCGAGCACCTGTCCCGCCATGATGAGCCGCTTTGCACGCTCCCGACTGGGGGCAAATCCCTGCTCCACGAGCAGGACATCCAACCGCTCTTTCTTCATATCCCCTATTGCTTTCGATTCACGAGATACGCGACAAGCTCACGCAAAAAGTCTGCCTCTGTACCAAAAATGGAGAGTGCCGTCTCTGCGTCCTCTGCCATACGGCGTGCAAGCTCCTGCGCCTCCTCCAGAGAGGTCAGCGACACGTATGTCGACTTGTGATTCTTCTCGTCGCTGCCGACGGGCTTGCCAATCTCCTCCGAGGTTCCGATGACATCGAGGATATCGTCCGTGATCTGGAACGCCAGTCCGAAGTGATCGGCATATGATGTGAGAGCCGCAAGCTGCTGCTCCGTCGCGCCCGCAAGGATCGCCCCGCTGCGCAGTGCCGCATGGAAGAGTGCGCCCGTCTTGCCCATGTGGACGCGGCGCAGCTCCTCCATCGAGATACGGACTCCCTCTGCTCTGAGATCGAGCACCTGCCCGCCGACCATGCCCTCGGCCCCCGCCGCACGGCTGATCTCGTCCACCACACGCAGCAGAGCCTCTGCGGGCACATCCTTCTGACGCAGAATCACCGTGAAGGCAAGCGTGAGGAGTGCATCCCCCGCGAGGATTGCAACAGCGTCCCCGTATACCATATGATTGGTCAGCTTCCCACGGCGGTAGTCATCATCGTCCATCGCGGGCAGATCGTCGTGGATGAGCGAATAGGTGTGGATCATCTCAAGTGCACACGCAACAGGCAGGAACTTCGTTCCATCTGCGCCAACGGCATCCGCTGCCGCCATCAGAAGTACGGGGCGCAGACGCTTTCCGCCCGCCATGAGGCTGTACTCCATCGACTCCCGCAAAACGGGATCGAGTACAGGCGTCTGTGCCAGCGCATCTTTCAGTGCGCACTCGACAAGTTCCTGCCGTTTCTTCCAGAGCTCCTTCATCTCATCCTCCGATCTGCAGTTTTTCTTCCGAGATGCCCGCCGTTGTTTCCTTCACCAAAAGATCCATTGTCTCCTCGGCGCGCTTGAGGGAGGTCATGCACACATCCGACAGCTTGATCCCCTCCGAATACTTTGCCATGAGATCGGCGAGAGACAGCTCTCCCGTCTCTATTTCCGTGACAATCTGCTCCAATGCGCCAAGTGCTTCCTCAAATGCCATCTCTTTTTTACGCGCCATGCTGTTTCTCCTTTGCCGCAACCACGGCAGATACTTTTCCGTCTGCAAATGTGATATTCAAGTGATCGCCTGTAACGAGTGCCTTTGAGCGCGTCACCGTCTTTCCATCCTTCTCTACAACACTGAATCCACGATAGAGAATCTGCACGGGATTCAGAAGTTCGAGACGCTTCAGTACGAGTTCGAGACGATGACGCGCGTTTGTGCGCCCGTCCTTTGCCGCGCGGTGAAGGCGTTCCACGGCGCGGTCTGTGCGCTGCATCGAACCTGCAAGCAGGAGTTTCGGATTCCGATACCACGGACGCTCGACGAGCAGACGAAGACGCGCTTTGCGCTGATCCATCTGCCGTCTGCGCCCCGCGTGAAGGCGCACGAGAAGCCCTGCTGCATATTGCTGCAACTCCGTCGCGTCCGGCACGGCAAGCTCTGCCGCCTGTGACGGGGTCGCCGCACGGCGGTCACTGACAAAGTCCGCAAGCGTCGTATCCGTCTCATGCCCGACGGCAGAGATCACCGGAATTCGCGAGTCATAGATTGCCCGCACAACAGGTTCTTCATTGAACGCCCAGAGGTCTTCAGCCGAGCCGCCACCGCGCCCCACAATGAGTACATCTACGGGATATTTCTCGTTGAAAAAGCGGATCGCCGCCGCAATCTGTCCCGCAGCCTCCGCCCCCTGTACGAGCACGGGATGGAGAATCAGCTGCACCGCCGGCCAGCGACGCTTTGCCACCTTGTGAATATCGCGCAGAACCGCCCCGGCAGACGAGGTGACAATCCCGATCCGACGCGGAAAGCGCGGCAGAGGCTGCTTATGCGCCTCATCAAACAGTCCCTCGGCATACAGCTTCTCCTTGAGCTGCTCAAAGGCAAGGGCGAGAGCCCCCGCCCCCTCCGGCGTCAGCGTGTTTACATAGAGTTGATACGCTCCGTCACGTTCATAGACGGACACACTGCCGCCTGCAATGACCTGCATCCCATTCTCGGGGGTAAAGCGCAGATTGCGCGCATTGCCGTTGAACATGACGCATTTCATGCTTGCACCCGCATCCTTGAGCGTAAAGTAACAGTGTCCCGAAGGATAGCGTTTGAAATTGGAAACTTCACCGCGAATCAGGAGATCCGAGAGAATTTCCTCCCCCTCGAACAATCCCTTGATGTATCGCGTGACATCACTGACAGAATGAACCGTCATAGCACACCTTTCCACATTGACAAAAAAAGAACCATTGCACGAAATTCTCGCGCAACGGATTCTTTCTTTGTCATTGATTGCTCAAACAGATTTTTGCATTGCCGCAAGGATCCCATTTACATAGCGGCTCGCATCATCCGAACCGTATTTTTTTGCAAGCTCGACCGCTTCGTTGATTGCAACAGGAGGATCGATGCGTTCCTCCTGATAGCGCATCTCGTAGTACGCCATGCGGATCAAATTGCGATCCACGGCTGCCATACGGTGCAGCTTCCACTCCTTCGCAAGGCGTGCAATCTCCGCGTCGATCTCCGCCAGATGCGCACGCGTTCCCTGCACGAGTGCATGCGCATAGGGAAGATCCTTCTCCTTGATCCCCTCGATCTCGTCAATGGCAAGATCACTGGCGTTTTCGGCAGATGAGTCATCTGCTCCAAACTCCAGCTGAAAGAGCGTCAGCAGCGCGGCTTCCCGCGCGTGTCTGCGGCTCATGGCATCCTCCGAAACAGTCGATTGAGGACACTCGTATCTATCAGTTCCGCCCAACCTCCAACCTGCTCCACGCGCAAGCCGATATACATACCGATGCCCGCACACAGAAGAATGAACACGATCTGCCAGAACCCAAAGAGCAGAACGGAGATGCCGAACAGTGTTCCGATCAGCAGCCCGACTGTTCGTCCGCGATGATGTTCCCATTGATCCTGAAGGAGGAGCAGTAAATTTTCTTTCATGCCTCTCTCCTACTAAGACACAGAACGCTTCGACGAAGATCCGGCGTTCGTGATCTCCGTCACGCGGAGTGCTACGGGTACATCCGGAATGCCGAGTACATCATGGAGCTCCTGACGTACCTTCGCCGTCAGCTCCTCCGATACCGCATTCAGGCTCGTATGCTCCGCAAGCGTGATCTTGAGCTCCACCTGCATCGGTGTCGCCACGGCATCCTTCGGTGCATCATGCACGGAGATCACGACAGCTGCCGCACGCACCCCCTGCATGGCGAGTGCCACCCGCTCCACAATGCCGCGCACGGCGGGCAGAGCCACCTGAACCGCCCCCGCCGGCGTGTCGACCACCATGAATTCGCCATGCGTCCGCACAGAGCTCGATGTTCTCGAAAACACCGCAAAGAACAGCTTGAGGCTGACGAGAAAGAACACACCGCACACTGCCAAGAACTCCTGACGCGCGAGCACATAGCGCAGCTCGTTCAGCCAGACGCTCTCCGGAACAATCCGCAGAGCCACGGCAGCCACGGCAACGGCGAGTGCCATCGTAAAGAGCGCGTAGGGCAGGAGCAGCAGACGATTTATGATTCCCATCGCTTAGCCCCTCACTCACATTCAGCGTACACGCGCTTCCTCAACCTTCGGCTCCTCCTCGGGGAAACCGACGCCCTGCACATGTACATTGACTTCGATCACGGAGAGTCCCGTCATCGTCTCGATCGCGCGCTTGACATTCTCCTGCGCTGCAAGTGCGACCTCGGGGATGCGGATGCCATATTTCACAATGATGTAAAGATCAACAGCGGCTTCCTTCTCGCCCACCTCGACCTTGACACCCTTGGAAAAGTTCTTGCGTCCAAGGATCTCCGCGATTCCGCCGGCAATACCGCCGCTCATTCCCGCAATGCCCTCGACCTCCGTCGTGGCAAGCCCTGCGATGATGCTAACGACCTCATCCGCAACGCGAATCGTGCCAAGCCCTGTTTCCTTCTTCACTGCGTTCTTCTCATTGTCCATGTCCATATCCTCCATTCGTAGAAAACTCCTCAACCGCTGTTAAGCGCGCTCGATGTAGTTGCCCGTGCGCGTATCAATACGAAGCACATCGCCCTCGTTGATGAAGAGAGGAACGCGTACCTCGTAACCGGTCTCGACCTTTGCCATCTTCGTTGCCCCCGTCGCCGTATTGCCCTTGACGCTCGGCTCGCATTCGACGACCTTGAGGCTCACGGAGTTCGGAAGCTGGATGCCGATGATGCGGCCCTTGAACTGCTGCATCGCAACCTCCATGTTCTCCATGAGGTAGTTCAGCGCATCGCCCAGCTGCTCACGCGTGAGCTCAGACTGCTCGTAGGTCTCCGTGTTCATGAACGTATAGACACCGTCCGCCTCATAGAGGAACTGCATCGTATGCGTCTCAAGATGCGCAGCCGGCATCTTCTCGTTCGGGTTGAACGTGCGCTCGATCACGGCACCGGTCTCGACGTTCTTGATCTTCGTACGGACAAACGCGGCACCCTTCCCCGGCTTCACATGCTGGAAATCAACAATCTGCCAGACGCCCCCATCGTACTCAATGGTAAGACCTGTGCGGAAATCGGTGCTGTTAATCATATTATTCGTTCCTCCATACAATAACATTGTTTCATTACATCATTATACCGTTTTTATATGCAGATTTCAATAAATTCTTTTGGTGCGCGCGTCAGCGGCTCCGCGCCGTCCGCCGTGATGAGCACCGTATCCTCGATGCGGATGCCGCCCCATGCGGGGATGTAGACGCCCGGCTCGTCCGTAATGAGCATATTCTCCTGCAAGACGGTCATCCCCGCCTTCGAGAGGCGCGGCTCCTCGTGGATCTCAAGTCCGAGACTGTGCCCAAGCCCGTGCCCGAAATACTGATTGAGATTGTGCTCCGCGAGATAATCGCGCGCCACACGGTCGACCTCGATGCCCGTCACGCCGGGGCGCAGTGCTGCCAATGCGCGCTGCTGTGCTGTGAGAACCGCATCATAGAGTTCACGCTGCCGTGCGTCCGCCCGCCCCACGCAGATGGTACGCGTGATGTCCGAATGATAGCCCGCACAGACCGCGCCAAAGTCCATCGTCACGAGTTCGCCGCGCGCGATCACCTTATCGCTCGCAACGCCATGCGGCAGACTGCCGCGCACGCCCGAGGCGATGATGGTCGGAAACGCAGGACGTTCCGAGCCGAGCGTCCGCATATGATGCTCGAGCTCCGCCGCAACCTCCAGCTCCGTCATGCCCGGCTGAATGTATGAAAGGATATGAGCAAAGCCCTCGTCCGAAATTTTGCACGCGCGGCGGATGAGCGCAATTTCATCCGTATCCTTCACCTGCCGCAGCGACTCCAAATTCAGCGGGGTATCCAGAGGAATGTCGCCAAGGAAGCCGCGTAGTTTCACTACATGGTCGTACACAAGTGCACCGCCCTCGAAGGCAAGGGAGACAACACCCGCGTCCACTGCAAGTTCTGCCACTTTTTGATACAACCCGTCACGCTGCTCCACAACCTCATAGAGGGGTGCCTGTACCGCAGCCTGCTCCGTATAGCGGCTGTCCGTAACGAGCAGAAGGCGTTCATGCGTCACGAGGAGCACCGTCGAATCCCCACGAAATCCGCTGAAGTAGTGGACATTTTCCTCTTTTGTGATGAGAACGGCATCCACGATCTTCTCCGCAAGCAGCGCACGCAGACGTGCAATGCGCGCCTCCATATTCATCGCGCACCTCCCATGCGGCAGATAATGATCTCAAGTGCCGCCATATAGCTCTCCGCACCAAACCCTGCGATCTGCCCGAGCACGACGGGAGCGATCACAGATTTGTGGCGAAACTCCTCACGCTGATGGATGTTCGAGAGATGTACCTCGATGACAGGCACATCAACCGCCGCAATCGCATCGCGGAGGGCAATGCTGTAGTGCGTGAACGCACCTGCATTCAGGATGATGTAGTCCACCGTCCTGCGTGCACGCTGAATTGCATCCACAAGCACGCCCTCGTGATTCGACTGCATGAATTCGATATCCAGATCTGCCTCATTGGCACGTTGACGCAGACGCTCGTGGATGTCCGCAAGCGTTAGAGAACCATAAATCTCGGGCTCACGCGTGCCGAGCAAATTGAGATTCGGCCCATTCATTACGAGTATTTTACCCATGAGCAGCTCCTAATACTTGATGGAAAAGTCACGCTCGCCCTCCACAGGCTCACGCTCCTCAATATCCAAACGCTCCACGCGGATGAAATAATTACCCGCGCGCATCGCGGCAAACGCAGCCTCGACAGCAGCGGCATCGCCCTGCAGCTCCATCGTCACCGTACCGTCAGACATATTCATTACCCAGCCCGTGATATCATTCATCACCGCCTGCTGGCGGACGAACATACGGAATCCCACGCCCTGCACACGCCCTGCGGCGCACGCATAGCGACGAATCACCTGCTCCATCATTGTTCCTCCCTCTTCATCGGTACATCGCGGCGCAGAATGCTGTCCGGCTCGACCGGCTGCGCCATCCGTATGCGGACAATCTGCTGCGGGTGCGGCGCAGCTGTGATCTCCTCCCCCTCCTCATCCCACATCTCTGCGAGTTCCTGACGAAAAGGTGTCCCCACAGGTTGAAACACCTCGATCTCCTGCCCCACCTTCATGTGGTTGCGCTGCTCCACCATCGCAAGACCGCTGGCTGCGTCATAGGAACGCACCAGTCCGACAAAATCCGAAGTCTGTTCATAGGAGGACGGGCCGTAGATCTGATCCGCCTCCGTCGTCTTGCCGAGGAAGAATCCCGTCGTGTAGGCGCGGTGCGAAACCTTGCCAAGCTCCGTCATCCACGCCTCCTGCACCTCATAGGAGTCTCCCGTGAGACAGGCATCGAGTGCCATGCGATACGCCTTGACCACACTCGCAACATAGTGAACACTCTTCATACGCCCCTCGATCTTGAGGCTGTCAATGCCTGCGGCGACAATCTCGTCCAGATACGGGAGGAGACAGAGATCCTTCGAGTTCATGATGTAGGTGCCGCGCTCATCCTCCTCGACGGGATAGTATTCGCCGGGGCGGGACGCCTCCACGAGTGCGTACTTCCAGCGGCAGGACTGAGCGCAGCCGCCGCGGTTCGCGTCGCGCCCCGTAAAATAGCTGCTGAGGAGGCAGCGTCCCGAGTAGGAGATGCACATTGCCCCGTGGACGAAGAGCTCAAGCTCCACCGACGTGTGGCGGCGAATCTCGCAGATTTCCTCGCGTGAAAGCTCCCGCGCGAGCACAACGCGCTCCGCACCAAGCTCCTGCCATGCGCGCACCGTGCGCCAGTTCACATTGTTCGCCTGCGTGCTGATATGCACGGGAAGCGTAGGAGCCGCCTCGCGTGCAAGCATAAATACACCGAGATCGGCGACGAGCACGGCATCCGCGCCCGCCTCTGCGAGAAAGCGCAGATAGTCCGGCAGGGACACGAGATCATCATTGTGCGGAAATACATTGACGGTCACATAGATCTTCTTCCCGGTGCTATGTGCGAGCTGCACCGCCGCGCGGATCTCCTCGTTCGTGAAATTGCCGCCGAACGCGCGCAATCCGAACTGCGCACCGCCGAGATATGCTGCGTCCGCACCGTAGGCGAGTGCCATCTGCAGCTTCTCCATCGTTCCCGCAGGTGCCAGCAGCTCAGGTCGCTTCTTCATCCATCAGCCTCCATATATCTCAGCGCACCCGCTCGACGAGATCGAGATGATCTGCATAATTCGTCGCATAGTAATTGTTCCCGTTCCGATCGGCGACGAAGTACAGATAATTCGTATCCGCCGGATGCAGCACCGCATTCAGCGACGCCGTCCCCGGGCTTGCAATCGGTCCCGGCGGCAGCCCGACATTCTGATAGGTGTTGTACGGCGACGCGACCTCCGTATCGCGGTAGAGCAGATCCTCCTTCGGCGCATCGAGCAGATACTGCACGGTGGGATCTGCCTGCAGGGGCATACCAACACGCAGACGCTTCAAGAAGATCTGCGCGATGATCGGACGATCCTCCTCATGATACGCCTCCTTTTCGACAAGCGAGGCGAGCGTCACCAGTTCGTAGATCGAGAGATCCATCTCCCTCGCACGCGTGCGCATCTCCTTCGTCAGCCGGCGATCGAAGTTCTCCGCCATCATCTCCATGATCCGCGCAGCGTCGAACTCCCCATTGATCTCATAGGTGTCGGGAAAGAGGAACCCCTCCGCCGCATAGCGCACGTTCTCATGCTTCTCCACATAGGGATAGGGGCGATAGGTCGCGGCAAGCGCGATAAAATCCTCCGCCTTGACAAGTCCCTCATCCTCGAGCCGCGCGGCAATCTCTCGCACACCGAAGCCCTCGGGGATCGTAAATCGGATCGTTACCGTATTGCCATAGACCAGTGTCTCCAGCGCGTCACGCGACGACATTCCCGCCTCCAACGCAAATGTACCGCTCTTGACCTTATTCTCAAAGCCGTTCAGTTTCGCCGTCCACCAAAACTTTGTCTCACTGTCGATGACACCGCGCTCGTACAGCTCCTTGCCGATCTCACTCACGCTCATGCCCGGACGAACGGTAAAGTAAATCGGAACACCGCGCTCCCCCGTATAGGACGAAGACGCAGACAGCGGAACAATGACGAACAGGACAATCAAAAAGAATGCAATTCCCAAGGCAGGAATTCCGAACACGATCTTTTTTTGGAGTGCCGTTCCCTTTCCACGATAGACGGCATCAAACGCCTCGCGCAATCCATTGCGCTTCAAGAAGTCCCATATTCCCTGCAATGACTCCCTCAAAACACTTCCTCCCCTCTTCGTGTAAGCATCCCTATGAAAAAGCTGTCATCTCCCTCTGATGACAGCTTCCGCACTACTTACTCTTCCTCCTCCTCAAGAAGTTCTTCATAGGCACGGCGTACCGCCTCAAACTCCTCATCCGTCGGAGCGATATAGGTTTCCTTGCCTTCCTCATCCGTGATGATTTTGGCAATCGTCGCATCCTCAGCCTCTTCAAATTCATTCTCCGAGGTCTCGGTCAGTTCGATGAGCACAGCAAACTGATCCGCACCGACCGTGAGAACCATCTCCTCACGATAGGAAAGGATCTCGCCGTCTTCCCCTTCGAACTCAACAATTACATCATCATCGTGCAGCTCTTCATGTTCAGCCATTTTGTACTCCTTTTCTCTCTTCGTCCGGCATTACTTTAAGGAATCGCTGATAAAATGAAGTCCGTCAGATTGGCGTAGATTTTTCGTCCGAA
>NZ_DBHIVL010000048.1:0-16753 GCF_057271695.1 Centipeda sp. (in: firmicutes) | reverse complement strand
TTCGGGCAAAAAAGATGCGTCAAGATGGCGTGGCTGAATTTATCAGTGCTTCCTTTATCCTCCTTACCGTCATTACCCTGCTGAACGTCATGGTCGGCATCGTGGTCGAGGCGGTCGGCACCATCTCCGCAGCGGTCAAGGAAAAGCAGGCGGCGAAGGCGGCGGAGAATGCACCGCCCGAGGTGCGCGATGCCGATGAAATCGAAGCCGAAATCCGTCAGCACCTTGCACAAATCGAAGCATTGTTACAGAAACGAAAGGACGAAGCAATATGAAAACAGTATCGAACAAACAGCTGCGCCGCACCATCCTCTGTGCGCTTGTTGCAGGCATCGTCGCCGCCCCCTTTGCCGCGCAGACGGCGTATGCGCTGCCCATCGAGGGCGCGAACGCAGCGACGAACGCGGACGCGGCGACGATTAGAACGAACGACACAGACATGGACATCACGGGCAAGACGGAGCACAATATCCTCCGCTGGGAGGACTTCTCCATCGACTCGGGCGAGAAGGTGCGCTTCGACGGCGGCAGCCAGACGCGCGACTATCTGAACCTCGTCACGGGCGAGGGTGCGTCGAACATCTACGGCACGATCGAGGGCGGCAGGAACGTCTACCTCGTCAACCCGCACGGCATCCTCTTCGCCGAGGGCTCTGAGGTCAATACGGGTGCACTCTACCTCTCGACGGCGAACATCGACACGGTCGCAGCCGCGGCGGGGACATCATGGAACGGCACAAGCCCACTCTCCGCGTCTGCACAGACGGGCGACGTGCTGAACCTTGGCACGGTAAAGGCGAGCAAACTCTACATCGAGGGCAAGAACGTCAAAGTCCTCAACACGGATGATGTGAAGAACGTAGCGGGCACTGGGACGCTCGAGGGCGGCGCCGTCACCATCCGCAGCGAGGATGCGCCGCACATCGGCTATGATGTCGGCAATAAAGTAGCGAGGAACTTTACATCAGGCTCGCAGCAGGTCTCCGACTATGCGAGCACGAATGTCGTGCATCATGCCGCATCTGCAACATCGCGCACATGGGTTGTCCAGAACCTCAGTGGCACGGCGCATAGGGACTATGACTATATGCTCGTGCATAACGTCTACGATCTCCAGAATATGGACGCGAATCGGGTGAATGCAGCGATTACCGGGTCGAATAAGAAGATTATCGGCAGATATATGCTCGCGAATGACATCGACGCAAGCGAGACAAAGGACTGGAACGAGGGATTTCAGCCGATTGGCAATTCTGATAATAGCATGGGGTCCTTTACGGGACGATTTGACGGCGTAGGGCACACGATCACGGGGCTTACCATTAAGCCACCGGCACCGAACGATACTGTCGGGAGGTATTCTCGCGGGATGTTCGCATACATCGAGGAGCACGCGCTCGTCGAGAATGTCTCCCTGAAGGGTGCCTCCGTGTCGGGAGCGAAGGATGTCGGCGGCATTGTGGGAGTTGCAGAACATTCTACCATACGGAACGTCTCCTTCAGCGGAGAGGTTCGTGGAGACAATACCGATAACGTGGTCGGCGGCATTGTGGGAACGCTAAACCAAAGTACCATTGAGAACGCCTACCATGAGGGCAAAGTCGAAGGGAAGAAGGCTGTCGGCGGCATTGTGGGATATGCGCTTGGCAACTCCACCGTTCAGAACGTCCGAAATGCGGGCAAGGTCTTAGGAAATGAGATGCTCGGCGGCATTGCGGGCTCGGTAGAGGAGAGCAGCGTTCGGAACGCCGTGCAGACGGGAGACGTGGAGCAAAGAACGGGACAGACGGATTCGCAAGTCGGCGGCGTTGTGGGACTTTTGACCGATGCCACGCTCAGCCATGCCGTATGGAAGGAGGGCAGTGTAAAGAACGGGAGCGGTGCTCTTATCCAGGAAAGTGTCGGCCAAACGACGGGAAATAGTACAGCGTTCGATGATATCCAAAAGTGCGACGAGGCGCAGATGAAGCTGGCGGAGACGTATAAGGAGTGGAAGGACGGGAACAACGCCGTCGTTGCCACCGAGGGCGGCAAGAGGACGCCGTGGCGCATCTACGACGGCAAGACCATGCCGCTGCTCAAGGCATTCCTCAAGGGGAAGACTCTTGCAAACCGCGAGAAGGTCTACGACGGCACGGCTCCGACGATTGCGGGCGGCGACCATATTTCCCTCGATGCAGAGAAAAACGTCGGCACATATTATGCCTACAGCGAGCAGTATGACATCGTCGGCGGCGCGTACAAGGTTGTGCCGAAGGAGCTGACGCTCGACTTTAAGAACGACATGCGCTTTGACAAGACCTATGACGGGGGGCGCGATACCGTCACACAGACGCTCACGAATGGGCTGCACTATAATCTCGAGGGCTTTGTCGGCAGCGAGGGCTCAGATGTCGAACTGGCGGGTGGTGTCACGGGCAAGTATGCGGGCAAGAACGCCGGCAGGGATAAGGAAGTGACGTTCCAAAATCTCGCGCTCACGGGCACGGGTGCGAAGAACTATACCGTCAAAAAGGCACGGGGCGTGGGGACAATCACGCCGAAGGCTCTGACGCTCGACCTCGTGGGCGGCACGCGCTTTGACAAGACCTACGACGGCAATGCAAACGTCACGCAGTCACTCACGAAGGGCGGGAACTATACCCTCACAGGCTTTGTCACGGGCGAGGGCAATGGCATTTCGCTTGCTTCCTCCACAGGCACATACACGGACAAGAATGCCGCCGCAAACAAAGCTGTCACGTTTAACGGACTGACGCTCGCGGGCACGGGCGCGGGCAACTACACGCTCGACAAGACCACGCTCACGGGCATCGGCACGATCATGCGGCGTGCGCTGACCCTCGGCGCAGTCGCGGCGCAGACGAAGACCTACGACGGCACGACCGCCGCAGACGCATCGCAGTTCCACGCGGGGCTGAATAATGTCGTCGCGGGCGAGGAGGGTAGCGTAACGGCGACCGCCGGCGGCGCGACCTACAACAACAAGAACGTCGCTGCGGCAAATACCGTCAACTATACGGGCGTTGCCCTCGCAGGTGCGGAGGCGGGGAACTACACGCTTGCCGCGACCACGGCACAGGGCGCGGGCAGCATCACGCGGCGTGCGCTGACCGTTGATACCGTCGCGGCGCAGAGTAAGATCTACGACGGCACGACCTCGGCAGACGCATCGCAGTTCCACGCGGGGCTGAATAATGTCGTCGCGGGCGAGGAAAGCAGCGTGACCGCGACCGCCACGGGCGCGGCGTACAACAGCAAGGATGTCAGGACGGCAAACAAGGTGGGCTATACAGGGCTTGCGCTCCAAGGCATAGGCGCGGGGAACTATACCGTCGCCACGACCGCAGAGGGCGCGGGCAGGATCACGGCGAAGCAGCTGAATCTCGCACTCGCGAGCGGCACGCGCTTTGACAAGACCTACGATGGAAACAACAGGGTCGACCAGTCGCTCACAAAGGGGACGAACTATACCCTCACGAATTTTATCACGGGTGAGGGCACGGGCATCGAACTCGCTTTCTCCACAGGCACATACACGGACAAGAATGCCGCCGCAGACAAAGCCGTGACCTTTGGCGGGCTGACGCTCACGGGTACGGGCGCGGGCAACTACACGCTGAACAAGACCACGCTCACGGGCACAGGTACGATCTCACAGCGCACACTGACGCTCGGCATGGTGGCGGGGCAGACCTTTGACAAGGTATACGACGGCACGCGGAATGCGGGCGACGCGTTGAAAAAGGGCGAGAACTATACCCTCTCGAACTTTGCGGATGGAGAGGGCGCGGGCATCACGGTCACGAGCACGGGCACGGGCAGCTATGCGGACAAGAACGTCGGCACACACGCGGTAAACTACACGGGGCTGACCCTCACGGGTGCGGGCGCGGGCAACTATCGTCTGAATACGGCGACGCTCACGGGCACAGGAAAAATCACGCCGCGCACGCTGACGCTCACCGCCGCGCCGCAGAGTATCGTGCAGGGCGCGCCGCTGCCCTCCTTCACGGGACGTGCGGAAGGCTTCGCCGACGGTGAAGACGCATCCGTATTCGGTACGGACGGCATCACATTTGGCACGACGCTGACGAATACCGATACGCCGGGAAGTTACGGCATCATGGGACGCATCGGCAGCACGAGCGACGGCGTGCTCGGCAACTACCGCATTGGGCAGGCGGCGGGCAATGCGCGTGCATTTAGCATCGCCGCGCCCCTTGCAGGCGGCGTCCTTGCCGCACTCGTGCAGGATGCCGCACCGCGCTTTGATCTGGGCTTCGGGCAGGAGGTCTATGTATTCGGCTTGCCGCGTCCCATCCCCACGGCAACGCTCGGCATCTATCGCTTCGATGCGGAACGTGCCTTCGAAATTCAGGGCTTGCGTCTTTGATGGCGCATATCCGTGTTTCGTTACATCTTTGTGAAAAGGAGTCTTTCCGTTGAAGATAAAAGAAAAACACGCACGCATCAAGCTTGCGCTGCCCCTTGCGGCGGTGTTTCTGCTGCCGAGCACAGCCTTTGCAGCGACGAATTTGCCGCAGTCCGATGCGCATCTGCCCGAAAAGGTACAAGAAAACGCACTTGAAAGCAGCCTGCCGACCGTAGGCGGCGGCAGTGCGGCGGCAGCCTTCCGCCTTTCGCGCATCGATATCGAGCAGGACGGCACACAGCTGAATGCGGACGATCTGAACCGCAAAGCGGCAGGATATACGGAGCGCACCATCTCCACAGCGGAGCTGAATACGCTCCTCGGTGACCTCACCGCCTACGCACGCAGTCACGGCTATCCCGCCGCTGCCGCCTACCTCCCGCCGCAGACGAATGCGGACGGCGCACTCACGATCCGCATCCTCGCGGGACGCTATGGGAAAATCACGATTGACAATCGTACCGCCATCGAGGACGGACAGCTTCGCCGCCTCGCCCACGCGCTCCATACGGGCGCACCCATCGAGGGACGACGGCTTGAAAAGGCACTGTATAACATCGCCGCCCTCGGCGGCATCGAAGCGGCGGGACTGCTCTCGCCCGGCGCAGACTTCGGTACGAGCGACCTCACCATCCGCGTGCGCGATGGGAAGCGACAGAGCTTCGTCCTCTACAGTGAGAACTACGGCAGCAAGTCCTCGGGACGCTACCGCTACGGCGTGCAGGCGAGCCTGTCGAACATCACCCGCAGCGGCGATCGTCTGAGCCTTGCCGCGACGCTCTCGAACGAAGACCTCCGGAACTACAGCATCAACTATACCCGACCCATCGGCGTGGATGGCACCGTGCTCGGTCTCGGTGTCAGCCGCATGGACTACGAGCTTTCGGGCGCATTTCGCCGCCTTGGCGCAGCAGGACACGCCGACACCGTGAGCCTCTTTGGCACATCGCCGCTCCTGCGCACGTCGCGTGATACCCTGAGTCTCACCTATGGATGGGACTACCGCAAACTCGAGGACAAGAACGTCGGCATGACCCTCGAAAAGCACAGCAATGCCGCGCATATCGGCGTACGCGGCGAGATGGTCCGCCCGCGCACGCGTCTGACCTACGACCTCACCGCCTATCATGGCACGATTGCGTCCGACTCGGCGATGGCAGAGGGGCAGATGCGGCGTGCGGGGACAGAGGGCAGCTTTACCAAGGGCGTGCTGAATCTCGGCGTGCGGCAGGAACTCGGCGGACGTTTCCATCTGAACCTCAAGACACAGTTCCAGGCGGCGGGGGACAACCTCGACAGCTCCGAGGAGATCTACCTCGGTGGGGCAAATGGCGTGCGCGCCTACCCGCAGGGCGAGGGCTCGGGCGACAGCGGCTATCTTGCGAGTGCGGAGCTGGTCTATCGGACGGGCATCCCGCATCTCGATCTCAGCACCTACTATGACACGGGGCATGTGGTATACGCGCATGACGGCGTGGATGGCGGCACGACACTCAGCGGCTGGGGCATCGGCGTATCCTACAGCCGCCCCGGCGACTACTTCCTGCGGCTCGATTGGGCGCGGCGCATCGGCCTTGCGCGGAACGCGAGCGAGGAGGCAAAGGCAAAGAACCGTCTCTGGTTCATGATCGGCAAAGTGTGGTAGAGCACTTTTCTCATACCGTGCCTTACACAAAAACGAGGAATCCCTGCACATGCAAGGACTCCTCGTTTTTATTTGCATCTCTTTAGTTCTTATCGTTCGGTGTGATGTCGATGGGTGCATCCTCGAGTACCTGCTGCTCCTCCTCGGGCTTGCGCTTGCGAAGGAAGAAGAATGCGCCTGCGCCGATGAGGACGATGACAACAACGATCGTGCCGATGATTGCCGTCTTGTTCCAGAGGCGGAACGCGACCTCGATCTTCGACGACTCACCCGTCACGAGCGTCTTGCCGAGGTTCCATGTGAGCTGCTTGCCGTCGTTCTCCGAGCGGTCGGCGTTCGAGCTCGTGGGTGCGACGGGCAGCGTCATCTGATAGGTAAACGTGATGTTGCTCGCGAATGCGCCTGCGCCGCCGCCGTTCTGGCTGCCCTCAAAGAGCAGGTCGAAGTTGTAGTCCGTGTAGAACAGGCTCTTGTTCGCGGTGATGCCCGTGTTCTTGCCCTCGTTCGCCTTGAAGAAGTCATTTTCCGACAGCTTGTCGATCGTGGCGTAGTGCTCCGTAATCTCGTAGCCCGACATGTTCTCCTTCGTCACAGGCGTAACCTGCGCGTCCGGATTCTTCGCCGTCGTCGCCGCCTTGCTCTGCTCGACAATCTCGGCGAGCATGGGCACGCTGACGAGCGTCGTCTTGAGGTCAGCACTGCCGTCCTCGTTGATGACGACGTTCACATCGCCGCTGAAGCAGCCGCTCGTGAGTGCGAGTACGCCGAACATCGCTGCCGCGAGGACGGTGCGCATCGTGCGTGTGCATCGTGTCAGAAACATAAGATACCTCCTATAAATTCAAATGATACCAATTCCATTATATTTTACATGAGCCTGTTTGATTTTGCAAGATGGACGATTGACAGGGGCTGTGGAGGATTTGCAGGCATTGAGCGGGCAAAAGATGCGCTAAGATGGCGTGGCTGAATTTATCAGTGCTTCCTTAAGGCCCTCTGGAAGCACGGTGCGGCGGCAGAGGTCATTGCCGAGGCGGGCATGAGCGCACTCTACGGACTGCCCGTTCACATCGGGCAGATCGGCACGAGAACGGTCTGCGTCGGCGGGGATATTGCGTGAGGTTCGCGTCTTGAAATTTGAAATATGCTGTGCTATACTATGCGTAGGCGAACACGGACTGACACAGACGTCACAAACGATGAAGCCCTCGTGAAGAAGTGGAGATTCTTCACGAGGGCTTCTCGCACATTTATGGGGCGTGCTCACCTTGGGCTAGCTACTCAACGAAGGCAGGCATCTAACCACTTGCAGATGTAGTAGGCTACTACACTTGCCGCGACGGCCTGCACGAAAACACGGGCTGACATGACATCACCCCCTCTGCTACTTGAGTGTCGGGGAGAGTAGCATGAACAGTATAGCACAATATTTATTGTCGAGAAAAGAGGAGGATACCTCATGGCACACGATGATGAGCCGAAGATGCTCTTTCCCGAGATATATGATCGTCGGCATTTGAATACGCTGTATCGTGCGATCCCTCTCACGGACAACAAGTCGCGTTTGCTGCGGAAGTATTTTAATGCGATGGCAAATCTCTACGGCATTATCACGCTGCGCGAAGCACTTGCGGTCATTCGGCATTTTAGCCCGCGCACGCCGCTGACGGACGAGGAGTTTCTTGCCTTTGCGGAGATTGCGCGCCACGAGTGCGAGGAGTACTGGATTTTGGGGCTCGAGGAGCTCTATATTGATGCGCCTGTGAGTAATCCGCTCGACCGTGAGATCATCCATCTGCTGCTGTTTGACTCGGAGGATGACCGCTATCATGCAACCCTGAGGAATCAGGCAGATAAACCCCTTTACTTGCCGGAGAGCAAAGAGGCACTGCTCGCCTATGATCGTCTGCTTGACATTGAGCAGACGCCGCAGCAAAAAGCGTTCTCTGATTTCCTCAGAGCTCGTATGCCATCCGACTGGTCGGCGGCTGAGCGCAGGCACGTCCTTTATGATATTTTTGATATGCTTCGCATTGATGTCGATACGAACAGTCTGGTCAGCTTCATGGATGATCTGGGAATCCATGTGATGAACGAGAACGATGTCGAGTACTTTGCGGAGCTCTATATGGACTGTGTGAACAATACCCGTCTCTTTGCAAATCGTGGATATACGCCGCATGAACTTGCAGCGATGCGGCCGGCGGACTACTACGAGCAGCCGCAGACGGCATCCATCGGGCCGCAGATGCGTGCGATGCTTGCCAGCGGCGCTATGACTGTGGAGGATTTGCGGCAAGAGTTCCTCACGGTGGATCTTCCGCATGAGAATGTACGCAAAGCTTTTTTGGCGGAACTCGATGCGGTTGCAGCGGAGCTTGAAGCGTTGAAAAAGAAGGAGAAAGTCGGGCGCAACGAGCCCTGCCCCTGCGGCAGCGAGAAGAAGTATAAAAAGTGCTGCGGCAAGTGATGTGCGCATTGGTGCAAGAAAATTTCACAAAACGAAAAACACCCCTTGACACGAGAATTGAGAAGTAGTATTATATAATGACCTATTGAGTGAGAATGGGGATTTGTGCGCCTTTTTTCGGGGAGGATGAGGGGACGCGCTGATTCGTGCAGTCTGTCCGATTGCGGAAAAGCGTATCAGTCTCCTGTAGACTTCACGGCTCGTGTTAGAAAGGGACAACAGAGCAAGGTATTCAGATGGTTGCCTTGTTCTTTTTGTGTCTTTGCAATTACGTCGGTGCACGAACTCCATCAACGATATCCAGCGAAAGGGTGACAGCGTTCATGTTCAATCCTGTGTCGGTCGGCCGTCGCACCAGGTACAGCTACGCGCGTATCAAGGAAGTTATGGAGATGCCGCATCTCCTCGACATCCAGCGCACGAGCTATCAGTGGTTTCTTGAGGTGGGACTCGCGGAGATTTTCCGCGACATCTCGCCTATTCAGGATTTCTCGGGGAATCTGATCCTTTCGTTTGAATCATTTGCGCTCGGTGAGCCGAAGTACGATCTCGACGAGTGCAAGGAACGCGACGTGACCTATGCCGCGCCCCTGCGCGTGAACGTGCGTCTCGTGAACCGCGAGACGGGCGAGATCAAGGAGCAGGAGGTCTTCATGGGCGATTTCCCGCTCATGACGGATACGGGCACGTTCATCATCAACGGCGCGGAGCGCGTCATCGTCAGCCAGCTCGTTCGCTCGCCCGGCGCCTACTACGGTGTCGAGATCGATACGTCGGGCAAGGAGCTCTACAACGCGACGATGATTCCGAACCGCGGCGCATGGATCGAGCTGGAGACGGATGCGAACGACATTGTGTCCGTGCGCATTGACCGCACGCGCAAGATGCCTGTGACCTACCTCATCCGCGCACTCGGCTACGAGACGGATGCGGAGATCCGCGAGCTCTTCGGTGACGATCCGCGTATCCTCGCGACGATTGAGCGCGACACGGACGAGGTCAAGACGCGCAGCAAGGCGGTCATTGAGATCTACCGCCGCCTGCGCCCCGGTGAGCCCGCGAACGAGGACAATGCGCGGACGCTGCTCGAGACGCTGTTCTTTGACCCGCGCCGCTATGATCTGGCGACGGTCGGTCGCTATAAACTGACAAAAAAACTCGGCTGGCGTCGCCGTCTCCTCGGCAAGGTGCTTGCCCATCCTGTCGTTGACAAGGAAACGGGTGAGATCGTGTTCCCGCAGGGCGAGCCGATCACGCAGGACATGGTGGATGCCGTGAACGCGGAGCGTGAGGCGGCACTCTTTGGCGAGGGCGAAATCGTCAGCTTTGACGTGCAGAAAGCCGACGGCGATGTGTACCGCATGCTCTGCGCGCCGACGCGTGACTATCAGTTCCGCACGGTGACGCGCGAGGATGTCATGGCGGCGATCAGCTACCTGCTCGGCCTCATGGACGGATTCGGCAATACGGACGATATCGACCACCTCGGCAACCGCCGTGTGCGTGCAGTCGGAGAGCTGCTGCAGAACCAGTTCCGCATCGGCCTTTCGCGCATGGAGCGCGTCGTGCGCGAGCGCATGTCGATCCAGGAGACGGAGAGCATCACCCCGCAGGGGCTCATCAACATTCGCCCTGTTGTGGCGGCGGTGAAGGAGTTCTTTGGCTCCTCGCAGCTCTCACAGTTTATGGATCAGCACAACCCGCTTTCGGAGCTGACGCACAAGCGCCGTCTCTCGGCACTCGGTCCCGGCGGCCTCTCGCGCGAGCGTGCGGGCTTCGAGGTGCGCGACGTGCACAACTCCCACTACGGGCGCATGTGCCCCGTCGAGTCCCCCGAAGGTCCGAACATCGGTCTCATCGGTTCTCTCGCAAACTATGCGCGCGTGAACCGGTTCGGCTTTATGGAGACCCCATACCGCCGCGTGGACAAGGAGAACCGTCGCGTGACGGAGGATGTGCGCTATCTGACGGCGGACGAGGAGGACGAGCTCATCATCGCGCAGGCGAACGAGCCGCTCGATGACAGCGAGTTCTTCGTCAACGAGCGCGTCACGGCGCGTTTCCACGAGGAGACGGGGCTGCACCACCGCGACCGCGTCGACTATATGGACGTGTCGCCGCGTCAGGTGTTCTCGATTGCAACGGCAATGATCCCGTTCCTTGAGAACGACGATGCGAACCGTGCGCTCATGGGCGCAAACATGCAGCGTCAGGCGGTACCTCTCCTCAAGACGCAGGCACCGCTCGTCGGCACGGGCATGGAGTACAAGGCCGCGTGCGACTCGGGTGTCATGGTGCTCGCCAAGCACAGCGGCGAGGTCACGGAAGTTACGGCGAATACGATCACCGTCCGCACGGATGAAGGTGCGTTCGACAACTATAAATTGCAGAAATTTGTCCGCTCGAACCAGGCAACCTGCATCAATCAGAAGCCGCTTGTCTATGTGGGTGACCGCGTGGCGGAGGGACAGCCCATCGCCGACGGTCCGTCGACGGACAACGGCGAACTTGCACTCGGCTACAACATTGTCGTTGCCTATATGCCGTGGGAGGGCTACAACTACGAGGACGCGATTCTCCTCAGTGAGAACCTCGTCAAGCGCGACCTCTACACCTCGATCCACATCGAGGAATACGAGTGCGATGCACGAGACACGAAGCTCGGTCCCGAGGAGATCACGCGCGACATCCCGAACGTTGCGGAGGATGCGCTCAAGGATCTCGACGAGGAGGGCATCGTCTCCATCGGTGCGGACGTGCGTCCCGGCGACATCCTCGTCGGCAAGGTCACGCCGAAGGGCGAGACGGAGCTGACGGCGGAGGAGCGTCTCCTGCGTGCGATCTTCGGCGAGAAGGCGCGTGAGGTGCGCGATACCTCGCTGCGCGTGCCGCACGGCGAGGCGGGCAAGATCATCGACGTGAAGATCTTTACCCGTGAGAACAACGACGAACTGCCGCCCGGGGTGAACCGCCTCGTGCGTGTCTATATCGCGCAGAAGCGCAAGATCTCGGTCGGCGACAAGATGTCCGGCCGCCACGGCAACAAGGGCGTTGTCTCGCGGATCATGCGTCAGGAGGATATGCCCTTCCTGCCGGACGGTACACCCGTCGACATCGTGCTGAACCCGCTCGGCGTTCCGTCGCGTATGAACATCGGGCAGGTGCTCGAGACGCATCTCGGTATGGCGTGCCGTGTGCTCGGTCAGCGCATCAAGGAGGGCGACCCGACGGTGGAGGGCGACCTCCGTGCGGCGGGTTACAATTTTGATACAAACGGGATGCCTGTTCCCGACGTGGCGGGCATTCACATCGCCACACCTGTCTTTGACGGCGCAGGTGACGACGATGTATTCGGCACGATTCGCGCGGCGGGGCTGCCCGACGACGGCAAGACGGTGCTCTATGACGGCCGCACGGGCGAGCCGTTCGAGAACCGCGTTACGGTCGGCTGCGTCTATATGCTGAAACTGCATCACCTCGTTGACGACAAGATTCACGCGCGCTCCACAGGACCGTACTCGCTCGTCACGCAGCAGCCGCTCGGCGGCAAGGCGCAGTTCGGTGGACAGCGTTTCGGCGAGATGGAGGTCTGGGCACTCGAGGCATACGGCGCGGCATACACACTGCAGGAGATCCTGACGGTGAAGTCCGACGACGTGGTCGGGCGTGTCAAGGCATACGAGTCCATCGTCAAGGGGGACAATATCCCCGAGCCGGGCGTTCCAGAGTCGTTCAAGGTGCTCATCAAGGAGCTGCAGGCGATCGGTCTCGATATCAAGGTGCTCAACGAGGACGCGAAGGAAATCGCGATCCGCGACGAGGAGGACGAGGACATCGGGGAGAAGGCTCGTGCGCTCGAACTGGATGTGGAGGGCGTCGATGAGACGGGGACTCCGCCTCCACCGCCCGCAGACACCTACGACGAGGAGGAGAGCGGCGATGAGGAGGTTTCCGATGACGACATCATCGCGCACATCGGCAGCGGCGAAGAGGCGGTCGATGATATGGATTCCCTGATGCGGGGCGGGTTCGACGGTATTGACGAGCCGAATGAGGATGATCTTTAAGGAAGGGAGTGACATCGATTGCTGGATGTAAACAATTTTGATTCAATGCGGATTGGACTCGCTTCCCCCGATAAAATTCGTGAGTGGTCGCACGGCGAGGTAAAGAAGCCTGAGACCATCAACTACCGAACGCTCAAACCCGAGCGTGACGGACTGTTCTGCGAGCGGATCTTTGGCCCGACGCGCGATTGGGAGTGCCACTGCGGCAAGTACAAGCGCATCCGCTACAAGGGTGTCGTCTGCGACCGCTGCGGTGTCGAGGTGACACGCGCGAAGGTGCGCCGTGAGCGCATGGGACACATCGAACTCGCTGCGCCCGTGTCGCACATCTGGTACTTCAAGGGCATTCCGAGCCGCATGGGGCTCATCCTCGATGTATCCCCGCGTTCGCTCGAGAAAGTCCTCTATTTCGCCTACTACATCGTCATTGATGCGGGTGAGACGGATCTCAAGAAAAAGGAACTGCTCTCCGAGCGTGAGTATCACGATGCGCTCGAAAAGTATGGCAATACGTTCCGCGTCGGCATGGGCGCGGAGGCGATCAAGGCACTGCTCGAGGAGCTCGATCTCGAAAAGATGAGCGAACAGCTCAGGAGTGACGTGCGGACGACCTCCGGACAGAAGAAGGTGCGTGCGATCCGCCGCCTTGAGGTGGTGGAGGCATTCCGCAAGTCCGGCAACAAGCCCTCGTGGATGATTATGGATGTCGTGCCGGTCATTCCGCCTGATCTGCGCCCAATGGTGCAGCTCGACGGCGGCCGTTTCGCGACCTCCGACCTCAACGATCTCTATCGCCGTGTCATCAACCGCAACAACCGTCTGCGCCGCTTGCTCGATCTCGGTGCGCCCGACATCATCGTGCGCAACGAGAAGCGCATGCTGCAGGAGGCGGTGGATGCACTCATCGACAACGGCCGCCGCGGCCGTCCCGTCACGGGACCCGGCAACCGCGCCCTCAAGTCGCTCTCGGATATGCTCAAGGGCAAGCAGGGACGCTTCCGTCAGAACCTGCTCGGCAAGCGCGTCGACTACTCGGGACGCTCCGTTATCGTCGTCGGCCCCGAGCTGAAACTCCATCAGTGCGGTCTGCCGAAGGAGATGGCGCTCGAGCTCTTCAAGCCGTTTGTCATGAAGAAACTCCAGGCGGACGGCGCGGCGCACAACATCAAGTCGGCAAAGCGGATGGTCGAACGTGCGCGTCCCGAGGTCTGGGATGTGCTTGAGGATGTCATCAAGGAGCATCCCGTGCTGCTCAACCGCGCACCGACGCTGCATCGTCTCGGCATTCAGGCGTTCGAGCCGGTACTGACCGAGGGGCGTGCGCTGAAGCTGCATCCGCTCGCGTGTACGGCGTACAACGCGGACTTTGACGGCGACCAGATGGCGATCCATCTGCCGCTCTCGGCAGAGGCGCAGACCGAGGCGCGCGTGCTCATGCTCGCGGCGAATCACATCCTCGCACCGAAGGACGGAAAGCCCATCATCGTGCCCTCACAGGACATGGTGCTCGGCTCGTACTACCTCACAAAGCTACGTCCCGGTGCGAGGGGCGAGGGGAAGGCGTTTACGGGCATCGCTGAGGCACTCCTCGCCTATCAGGAGAAGGTGCTCGACCTGCAGGCGGAGATCCGCGTGCAGATTGCGGACTACGGACTGGTCCGTACCTCCCTTGGCCGTCTCATTTTCAGTGAGAGCCTGCCCGAGGCACTGCGTCACTACCGTCAGGACGAGACAACGGGCGAGTGGAGCCTCGGCGTTCTCATGAACAAGAAGGAGCTCGGCAAGCTCGTTGCAAACTGCTACGATCACTTCGGCGCGACCAAGACCGCCGAGGTCATCGACAATGTGAAAAATCTCGGCTACCACTATGCCTGCATTGCGGGCATGACGGTCGCCGTCTCCGATGTCATCGTTCCGCCGAAAAAGAAGGAGATCATCGCCGATACGCAGGCGCAGGTCAACAAGGTCGAGCGCCAGTACGGACGCGGTCTCATCACGGAGGACGAGCGTTACAAGAAGGTTGTCCAGCTCTGGACGAAGGCGACGGACGATGTCGCGGACGCGATGATGGACAACATGGATTCATTCAACCCCATCTTTATGATGGCGGACTCGGGCGCACGCGGCAACAAGCAGCAGATGCGTCAGCTCGCGGGGATGCGCGGTCTGATGGCCGACCCGTCGGGTAAGATCATCGACCTGCCGATTAC
Organism: Centipeda sp. (in: firmicutes); assembly: GCF_057271695.1. Lineage (NCBI taxonomy): Bacteria > Bacillati > Bacillota > Negativicutes > Selenomonadales > Selenomonadaceae > Centipeda > Centipeda sp. (in: firmicutes). The sequence goes on along the minus strand of NZ_DBHIVL010000048.1, from coordinate 1,926 downwards.
GGCAAACTTCCGCGAGGGACTCACCGTTTCCGACTACTTCATCTCCTCGCACGGTGCACGCAAGGGTCTTGCCGATACGGCACTGCGTACGGCGGACTCGGGCTATCTGACGCGCCGTCTCGTCGACGTGGCACAGGATGTCATTGTCCGCGAGGAGGACTGCGATGTCTCCGCAATCAACCTCATGCAGGTGCGTGCGCGGCTTGCAGAGTCTGCATTTGACGCGCTCGAGCTGCTGGTTGAGAGCCTGATGGGGCGTCTTCTTGCGGCGGCGATCTACGACCCTGAGACGAAGGAAGTGCTCTATCCGCAGGACACCGTCCTCGACGACGAGGTTCTCGAGACCATCGGCGAGCGCGACATCCGTGAGATCATGGTGCGCGGCTCCTCCGTGAGCGTCGAGGGGGCTGTCAGCAATGCGATGATCACGGAGAGCATCACGCTTGGTGAGCCGGATGCGAAGAGGCGCAAAAAGGCGCGCACGGCGATTGTCCGCGAACTCAGCGGCAAGGAAGTCGTGCGCGAGGCGGTGCTGGACGACGGCACAATACTCGCCGCCGAGGGCGATCTTCTCACGGACAAGATGGTGGAAGCCATCATCAACTCGGAGCTGCATGACCTCCACATCCGCAACAACAACGTGCGCGGCATCGAGGTCGAGGCAATCACCGAGGGCACGGGCGTCATCGAGTCGCTTGCCGACCGCATTGTCGGTCGCGTGCTCGCCGAGGACATTGTGGACGAGGCGACGGGTGAGACGATTGCGCACATCAACGATCCCGTGGACGAGGCTCTTGCAAAGCGCATCGAGGGCGTGCGCAAACACGTCTCCATCCGAAGCGTGCTGACCTGCAAGTCGCAGTTCGGCATCTGCATGAAGTGCTACGGCCGCGACCTTGCCAACCAGGCGGAGGTCGAGATCGGCGAGGCGGTCGGTATCATCGCCGCGCAGTCGATCGGCGAGCCGGGCACACAGCTCACGATGCGTACGTTCCACTCGGGCGGCGTCGCGGGCGACGATATCACACAGGGGCTGCCGCGCGTCGAGGAGCTCTTTGAGGCACGCAAACCCAAGCACAATGCGATCATTGCCGAGAACGAGGGCGTTGTCGCCATCGACGACACCGGCAAGGGGATGCGCACGGTCACGATCACGCCCGAGGGCGGCGCAGGGCGCGAGTACTCCGTACCGTTCGGCGCACGCATGGCAGTGCGCGACGGTGCGACGCTGAAGATCGGCGACAAGATCACCGAGGGCTCGGTCAACCCGCACGACATCCTGCGCGTCTGCGGCCTGCAGGCGACCCAGCGGTATCTCGTCTACGAGGTGCAGAAGGTCTACAAGTCGCAGGGCGTTGAGATCAACGATAAGCACATCGAGGTCATGGTGCGGCAGATGCTGCACAAGGTCAAGATCGAGGAGTCAGGCACGACAGAGTTCCTGCCCGGTGAATACATCGAGATCAATGCGTTCGAGGCGGCGAATACGAAGGCCATTGAGGAGGACGGCGAGCCCGCTGTGGCGAAACCAATTCTGCTCGGCATCACGAAGGCATCGCTCGCGACGGACTCCTTCCTCTCGGCGGCATCCTTCCAGGAGACCACGCGCGTCCTCACCGACGCTGCGATCAAGGGGAAGATCGATCCGCTCGTCGGACTCAAGGAGAACGTCATCATCGGCAAGCTCATCCCTGCAGGCACGGGCATGACCCGCTACCGCAACCTGGAGATTGTGGACTTTGCGCCGCAGGTCATGAAAGCAGCTGAGGTGGAAGAGATCGTCGAAGAGGTACACGAAGAGGTCGACCTCTCGCGGCTGGAACAGCTGACGAACTGAGCTGTTGCAATTTCATTTTTGCTGCGGTATCCTCTAGGGAATCGCTGATAAAATAGACCCTCAGATTGGCGTAGATTTTTTCGTCCGAA
>NZ_DBHIVL010000047.1:0-17538 GCF_057271695.1 Centipeda sp. (in: firmicutes) | reverse complement strand
TGACAGGACAAAAAATCTGCACTAATCCGACGGACTTCATTTTATCAGCGATTCCCTAGGAACAAAAGAAAATGCAGTACGCATGGCAAATCCGTAGCAGTTGCCATAGACCAAAACTCTGAGGAGGAAGCACAATGAAAATGCACACAGCACTCACCATTGCGGGCAGCGATGCGAGCGGCGGCGCGGGCATACAGGCGGATCTCAAGACCATGACCGCGCACGGTGTCTACGGCATGACTGCCATCACCGCACTGACCGCGCAGAACACCACGGGCGTCACCGACATCCTCGCCGTCCCGCCCGCATTCCTCGCGGCGCAGCTCGATGCCGTCTTTACGGACATCCCGCCCGACGCAGTGAAGATCGGCATGGTCGCGGATGCCGCGCTCATCCGTGTGATTGCCGAGAAGCTGGACGAATACCATGCGCAGAACATCGTTCTCGACCCCGTCATGGTCGCGACCAGCGGCGCACGTCTCATCAGCGACGATGCGACGGACGCTCTTGCGACACTGCTGCTGCCGCATGCGACCATCATCACCCCGAACATCCCCGAAGCGGAGGTGCTCGCGGATATGGCAATCACCGACCGAGAGGGAATGACCGCAGCAGCGTCGCGCATCTATGAGCGTGCTCATGCGGTAGTGCTCATAAAGGGCGGACACAGTATCGACGATGCGAACGATCTCCTCGTCGACGGTGCGAGCACACGCTGGTTCGCAGGGCGGCGCATTGCGACCACGAACACGCACGGCACGGGCTGCACCCTCTCCAGTGCGATTGCCGCGAACCTCGCACGCGGCATGACGCTTGATATCGCAGTCGAACGTGCGAAGGCATACATCTCGGGCGCACTCGCTGCAGGGCTTGACCTAGGTGCGGGCAGCGGGCCGCTCGCGCATGGATTTGATTTGAGGAGCGAGTTTATATGCTAGACACCCGTACCCGCAAGCTCACCCTTGCCGGCATTCTCGTCGCCGTCGCCGTGCTCGGCGGACTGTTCAGCTTCCCCGTGCTCGGCAGCCGCTGCGCCCCCGTACAGCACCTCGTCAACATCCTCGCCGCCGTATTCCTCGGCCCTCTCTGGGGCATCGGCATCGCCTTCGCCGCGAGCCTTCTCCGCAACATCGCGGGGCTCGGCAGCCTCATGGCATTCCCCGGCAGCATGATCGGTGTGCTCGCGTGCGGGCTCGCCTATCACTATACGAAACGCCTCGGCATCACCTGCATCGCCGAGGCACTCGGCACGGGCATCCTCGGCGCACTCGCAGCCTATCCCGTCGCCGCCCTCCTCATGGGACTGAACCCCACGAGCTACACCGTCTACATCGTCCCCTTCCTCCTCTCCACAGGCGCGGGCAGCCTCCTCGCCTACATCCTCCTGCGCTTCCTCCTGCCAAAGATTCGGCGGGATTGAGGTTAGGGAAGCACTGATAAATTCAGCCGCGCCGTCTTAGCACATCTTTTTCGCCCTGTCTGTGCCCTAGAATCCTCCACATAGCCCTTGCTATGCGTCCGGTTTGTCTCCTTGACAGGACAAAAAATCTGCACTAATCCGACGGACTTCATTTTATCAGCGATTCCTTAGGGAAGCCCTGATGACCTCCTGGCTGAAGAGCTTGCGGCGCATCCAACGTGGGATAGGTGGTGGCGTTGTGTATCTCGAATGCGAGAATGAGAAAAACTTCTGCAGTTTTATATCGGATTTCGTTGCTTCGGCGAACGTCAGTCGGAGGAAGGTGTATGCTATCATCAACGATTGAAAGCGTTTTGAAATTCATCCACCATAATATAAGCAAAGCAGCCGTGTGCTGCTTTTTTGTTTCAGTGGCGACCTTGATGACGCAGTGCGCGGGCATCGGGAGGTCTGCGATCGGCTCGCGGGACACTTTGCACGCAAATCCCCCGTACACATGCCGCTCGGTGAACTGCTGCGCGTCCTTGAGGAGACGATGAGTTATGTGCCGTCCCCTGCGGGCGCGGACATCGCGCTCTATGACTACGCACGCATGACAGCGGCGTACGCGGCTGCGCTCCATCGCTATGCGGCGGCGCAGGACATCCACAGTGCACACACATACGAGGAGCGGGGCGGCGCAGCATTGCCCGCATTCCTCCTCGTATCGGCGGACATCTCAGGGATACAGCCGTTCATCTACGCGATCCCGTCCAAGGGCGCACTCAAGAGCCTGCGTGGACGCTCGTTCTACCTTGAGATCCTGCTTGAGAACATCGTGGACGAGATTCTCAGCGCGTGCGGCATTAGCCGCAGTGCGCTCCTCTATACGGGCGGCGGACACTTCTACCTGCTCCTGCCGAACACCGAGGACGTGCAGAACCTCCTCGCACGCTGCCATACGGAGGTCAACAACTGGATGCTGGAGCACTTCGGCAGCAGCCTCTACCTCGCGATGGCGTGGACGGCGTGCACGGGGGAGGAGCTTGCGGGGCAGGGCACACAGGAGGCATTTCGCCGCGTAAGCGAGGGGCTTTCGGCAGAAAAACTCTGCCGCTACTCCGAGGAGCAACTCGCGGCGATGTTCGTGCCCGAGAGCGCATGGAACAAAACGCAGGCCAGTACGCGTGAGTGTGCCGTCTGTCGCACCTCCACAGCACATCTCAAACCCTACTCTGCCGACCCCTCCATTGAGGCGTGCGGGATGTGTTCCCATCTCTTCACCTTTGGCGAGCGCATCCTGAAAAGGAACGCATTCTGCGTCTCCACAGAGCGCGGTGTGGAGGCTCTCTCCCTGCCCGGCATCGGGCGCACGCTCTACCTCACGGCAGAGGAGCTGGACGACGTTGACCGTCTCCCGTACAAGAGCGAGCGCATCTACGCGAAGGACACGACGTACACGGGCGATCTGCCCGCCGCGCACCTCTGGCTCGGCGACTACTCCGCACGCGAGAATGATGCCGTGCTCGAAATGGAGACACTTGCGCGGCGCAGCGGAGGGACGGAGGACAGCAAGGGCATCCCGCGCATCGGTGTCATGCGTGCCGACGTGGACAACCTCGGCGCAGCATTCCTCGCGGGATTCCCGTCAGAGTATGCCACCATGATGCGGACGGCGGCACTCTCGCGGCAACTCTCGCTCTTTTTCAAACACTACATTAACCTCCTCTGCAAGGGCAGTGTCAGCGGTATTGGTGATCGACAAAAGACCGCGCCCTTCTCCCTCTTTGGCAGGGAAAAGAAGGCGGCACGCGACGTTCACATCGTCTACTCGGGCGGGGATGACATCTTCCTCCTCGGCGCGTGGGATGATATTGTCGAGCTTGCCGTTGACCTTCGGCGTGCATTCCTCCGCTTACGGGCGGCAAACTCCGCTTCTCTGCGGGGCTCGGCTTCTTCAAGGACAAATGCCCCGTCGCCGAGATGGCACGCCGCACCGGCGATCTCGAATCGCGTGCCAAGGATCAGCGCGGTGCGGACGGCAGACCGCAAAAGGACAGCGTTGCCCTCTTCGGTGCCATCACTGAGGGACGCACCCGCACAACATTCGAGGAGCGTGCGCAGGTCTACAGCTGGGACGCATTCGTCGACCATGTCTGCGGGGAAAACTCTCCTTCCTGCGTGCGCACTGCATTTTTGAGGAGGGGGCGGAAGGAGAGCAGCTGAACCTCGGCACGAGCGCCGTCTATCGGCTGCTCACACTCTTGGAGCAGGACGGACAGATCCAACTTGCACGCTTTGCTTACGCGCTCGCGCGACTCGACCCCGGAGCGCAGAGCCCCGCACAGGAGGCGTACGCCCGCGTGCGTACGCAGCTCTACGAGTGATACCGCGACCCGGCAGAGCGCAGACAGCTGTCCACCGCATTCCAGCTGATCATATACAGCATCCGAGAGAAGGGAGAGGGATCAAATGGCTGAGACGATCAAAAAACTGACGGAGACGGATGATATTGCAGGAAAAGCAGAGAAGATCATCCTCGGACTCAAAAATGACCGACTGCTCGGGGGAACAAATGGACTGACAACCAACCAGATCCGTAAATTCCTCACGGCGGTCAACACGCTGACGAACAAGATCACCCTCTATCGCCACCAGCAGGAGCAGACCCGCGAGCTGAGCGAAGACCTCGCCAAGGAGGTTCGGTTTCTCAAGGTCAAGCTCGCCTATCAAGTCGCACGCGGCAACAAGGGGGTTAAGCGGTTCGCGGAGGATACACAGCTGAAGGAGTACATCGACACGGTCGGCACGGATCTCAAAGAGTATATGGCGTTCGCACAGTTCATTGAGGCCCTGGTCGCCTATCATAAATTTTACGGAGAAAAGGAAGGTGAATGATGATGGAGCAGAAGAATACAAGACAGCGGGCACTGAAGGGAAAACTCGACATTGGGGCGATCCTGCGCCTCGAAACTGGGCTGCACATCGGTGCGTCCTCCGACTTTGCGCCCATCGGTGCAGTGGACAGCCCATTCCTGCGCGATCCGATGACGAAGCAACCCATCATCCCCGGCAGCTCGCTCAAGGGGAAGATCCGCACACTCCTTGCGCGCAGCTTCTCGACGGACGAATACTTTTTGAACAAGATCGATGAGGACAGCCCTGTGCTCCAGAGACTTTTCGGTTCGGCAGCGCAGAGTGGTGCGGGAGGTTTGGGCGCGCGTCTGCAGTTCTCCGACATCCGCATGGCGGAGGCGTCCTGTCAGCGGTTTGCCGCGATGGAGCTGGACACATACATCGGCGAGATCAAATTTGAAAACACCATCAGTCGGATCAGCGCCGCCGCGAACCCTCGTCAGATCGAACGCGTCCCCGCCGGCGCAGAGTTCGACTTCCGTCTCGTTTACAACATCGAGGACGAGGGCGATCTGGCAGAGGATCTCCAGATCCTCGCCGATGGCATCCGCCTCCTGCAGATGGACTACCTCGGCGGGCACGGCTCGCGCGGGTATGGCAGAGTATTGCTGCGCGACTTCCATGTAAAGCACTTTACGATCCATGCCGAGAATGCCATGACCCAGGAACGGTTGCAGGGGATTGCGGAGATGCTGCAGAAGGGTGGCGGATCCATGTGAGCTATGTGATCTATCCGCTCCACTTCGAAACGGCGGTTCACTTCGGACAGCCGGGACGCGGCGGCAGACTGGACGAGGCGTGCATGGAGTACCCCGCCGATATGCTCTTTGGTGCGCTCTGCGCCGAGCTCGCCGCCGCAGGGGAGGAGGAGAGCCTCGTGCGCCTCGCGGAGGAAGTCGAGCGCGGCGACCTGCGCCTCTCCGACCTCCTGCCGTGGCAGAGCCGCAAAAGCGACGGCGCGATGGCACTCTTCCTCCCGCGCCCCGTCCTGCGTGTGGAGCGCAAAGAACGGGAGCAGCGCGAGGACTACCGCACCACCTGCGCGAACGCCACCCTGCGTAAAAAGCAGAAAAAACTCAAATACATCCGCGCGAGCCGTATGCAGGACTACATCCGCGCCATGGAGCGCGGCATCCCGTTCGAGGAGAACGATTTTGACGCCGACTTCGGCATCGAGTTCCTGTGCCAGCGTGTGAACACGCGCGGCGAGGAACCGCTGCCCTACTACGTCGCCCAGTTCAGCTTTGCCGCCCGCGCAGGGCTCTTCCTCATCGCCCGCGTGCGGGACGCGGAGATGGGCGCGTGGCTGCGCCGCCTCCTCGCGTGGGTTGGAATGGCGGGCATCGGCGGCAAGCGCACGAGTGGCTACGGCAAATTTCGTGTCGGCGAAATCATCCGCATGGACGCGAACGATGGTGGCGACACCGCAGCCCTCAGAGATATGCTTGCTGCGGACAGTGCTCCGTGGCAGCTTGCACTCGCGCCCGTCCTCCCCACGGCAGATGACCTCGCCGCAGTCAAGGCGGGGGCGTATCGGCTGCGTCGTGCGGGCGGCTTCGTCAGCTATCCGACCCATGCCGCCGAGAAGAAGAACAGCGTCTATCTCCTCGACGCAGGTTCCTGTTTTCCTGTGCGGATTGGCGGTACATGCAGCACATTGGGGACGCATGACGGACATTCCGTCTGGCGCTACGGCTATGGACTCTACGCGGGGGTGACAGCATGAAGGGCGACATCATACGGCAAACCTACGAGATCAAGTGCATTGCCCCCGTCCACATCGGTTCGGGCGAGGAACTGAGAACCTTCGAGTATCTCTATAACAGGGACAAGCTTGAGCTGTGCCTCCTGAACGAATCCAAATGGCTTGCCTTTCTTGAGACGCGCGGCCTTACCGAGGCATTCATCAAGCACGTTGAGATCGATGGCGCAGGGCGCAGTCCGCGCAACTTGCTTGAGTGGCTGACTGCCAACCGTGTCACCGAGGCAGATCTGCGAAAGGCGGGCGTCATCCGCCGCAAAGTTCCCGTGGCGCAGCTCTCGGAGAAAAAATATAAGAATAGAAAGCCCACGCTCAACAAAGTCGTGTGTCACCTCGTGCGCTCCGACAACGCGCAGCCCTACATCCCCGGCAGCAGCATCAAGGGCACACTGCGCACGGGCATCCTCCACCACTTCATCCGCAAAGACCCCGCGCGCTTCCGCCCCTACTGGCAGGAAATTTGTTCTGTCCGCGGCTCGCTGAAGGAGAAGGGACACAAGTGGAACGAGATCATCCTGCGGCTCGAACAGGAGCTCCTGCCCACCCTCACCTATGAGGACATAGAGCGCGGGGATGCCGTCGCGAGCGCATTGCGCGGACTCTGTGTCAGTGACGCGATGCTCGTCGGATGCGCGGAAAAGGCTCCGACCATCATCGTGCAGAAAATTGACGCAACAACCCTCATCAAGCCCGGCGAGCGTCGCGGCGAAAGTCCGATCGTCCTCTTTCGCGAGTGCATCCCCGCAGACAGCAGACTACGCTTCACCATCACAGCGAACCTCCCCATGCTCCGCGCGGCGGGCATTGACTCGCTGCCATCCGTCCTCAATATGCTGCGCACCTGCACCCTCGACGGACTGACACGCCAGCAGCGCGTCTTTGAAGCCATTGACGCCAAATACTACGGCGCGCTCTTTGACGACATTACCGCATTTAAGGCGAACGCACTCCTCGGCGGAGGCACAGGATTCCTCACCAAGAGCCTCATCTATGCACTTGCCGACAAAGAAAACGATGCGCGGCGGTTTGCGGCGGCGTATTTTGACGAACAGTTCACCAACCCATCACATAAACACATGGAAACGGACGTGCGCCTCACCCCTCGTACACTCAAGAGAGCGCAGACCGACGGGGCAGACTGGATCATGGGGCTCTGCTCCATCACAGGAGTTGGCAATGCTCAGACGCTTTGAGGCGGAGCTGCGCCTGCCCGACGGCGCGCGTGCGCCCTCCTCCATGGGCTCCACCCTCCACGGCGCACTCATCGAGCAGTTGCCGGGGGACTACGCCGCCTACCTGCACACAGAGAACCTGCGCCCCTACAGCCAGAGCATCCGCTGGGACAGAGCGCGGGAGCGCGTCATTTGGCGTGTCGGTACACTCGACCGCACCGCAGGAGAAATCATCGGCGGCGTGCTCCACGGCATCGAGAGCATCCATCTCAGACAAAAGGGCTACACCGTCGACGTGCAAAACACACAATGCGTCGAGGAGCGCAGCTATCAGGACATCGCCGATGAATACTTTCGTGCGGAAACCGCGCCGCGCGGTGCAGAGATACACTTTCTCACACCGACCAGCTTCAAACAGGGCGGCACATACATCATCCTACCCGAGAGCACACTCATCCTGCAGAGCCTCCTCGCACGGTGGAACAGATTCTGTCCCGACATCCGCATCGAGGAAGACAACCTCGCGCAGATCCTTGCAATGCATACGCGTCTCACGCGCTATGCCCTGCGCTCCGCATCGTTCTCCGTCGAGGGATATAGCATCCGCGGCTTTCGCGGACAGATCGCCCTGCAGTTCGCGGGCAACGACATGGTGCGCCGCATCCTCGGCACACTCCTCGCCTTTTCCCCCTATGCGGGAATCGGCATCAAAACCGCCCTCGGTATGGGCGCGGTAGAGACACATATTTGGAAAGGATGAACGAGATGGTCGAACGAGTTCTATTTTCACCGCTAGGAGATACTGACCCCATACGCGGTTGCCATGACGGGGCGATGCTACACATCCTGCGACACTACCATCCCACGCGTGTTGTCCTCTTTTATACCTATGATATGGCAGAGAAAGAGCGGCGCGACCATCGCTATACGCGGGCAATCAAGCACGTTGCGCCGGGCTGTATCGTTGAAGAACTGTATACGGACATACGGGATGCACATCTCTATGAGACGTTCAGCAAAATCTTGCCGCAGGAAGTACTGCGCCTTCGCGAAGAGCATCCGACGTGTGAGCTGCTGCTCAATCTTAGCTCGGGAACACCGCAGATGAAAACAGTGCTGTCGATCATGGCAGCTCATACATCAGGATGTCGCGCCGTTCAGGTGCCGATGCCCGAGGGAAAATCCAATCGTAGCAACGAGGCAACGAAGGACACCGATAACATTGACGTATTGATCGAGACCAACATTGACGATGAAGAAGATGCAAAGAATCGTTGTGTAGAGCCGCCGCTCTATGTGTTTCATTTCTATGAAGAACGTAGCCGCATCCTCTCACTGATTGATTCCTATGAGTATGCGGCAGCCCTGAAGGTCGCGCGAGGAAGTGTGCTCGTCCCACAGGAGGCAACAAGTCTTCTCCAGTATGCAGAGCGACGCAGTATGCTCCTCACCGAGGAGGCAAAAAAAGTTCTGCGTGAATATGATGGGAAAAAACTTTTCCCCTTCACAGGAAAAACAGAGACACTGGTTGAGTATTTCCTCATAATGCAGATTGACCAAGAAACAGGGCGACTTTCCAACCTGATGCTGCGTATGATTCCCTTCCTCTATGAATTCCTCAGAGAGTACGTGGTGCAGAATGTTAAAATCCCCATACATACGCTCTGTGAACGACGGAAAAACGTACCGTGGCTTGTGCGAGAGAAACTCGAAAAGCAGGAGAAAGAACTGCTCAGACACCTAGATCGCGTGTTTACGGGAGACTACAAGGATCAAGCACTTTCCTTCCATATCCTCTATCATTGCTGCTCCTATGCTGGGAAGACATGGCGTACGGGAGATTCCGTACGCCATGCTGGAATGATGGCGGAACTGGAACAGATCAAAGAAGTACGAAACCTGCGCAATGAGACCGCGCATGAGATGGTCAATGTAACAGAAAAGCGGTTTCACGAGGCGGTGGGCATCGGATCGCAGGAGGCGATGGGGTGCTTCTGTCGAATGCTTGTGCTTATCTACGGCGATAAGGTGCGTGCAATGCGCAGCGTCTATCGCGATCTCAACGCGTGGGTGGAGCAGGCTCTCGAAGTTCATGCGTGAGTGATCGAGCATGGAAAGGAGACCGCGCCATGAGCTTTGCCTACATCACAGAAGAGGGCGCATACATCCAAAAGCGCGGCGGCAACTTCACCGTCGGACGCAATCAGGAATGTATCATGGAGATCCCCGCTGAATCCCTTGAGGGGCTCACCCTCATCGACACCGTACAAGTCTCCTCCAAGGCAATCGTCGAACTCCTGCGCCTCGGCATCCCCGTCACATGGCTCTCGCGCAGCGGATACTTCTTCGGACGCCTTGAGTCCACCCGCCATGTCAACGTCTTTCGGCAGGAACGGCAAGTATTCCTCAGAGGCACTCCCTTCGCCCTCGCCATGGCGCGGCAGGTCATCGCCGCAAAGGCACACAACCAACTCATCCTCCTGCGACGCTACAACCGCAACGCCGCCCTTCCTGAGGTGCGTACGGCAGTTGCAGACATCGAGACACTCAGCAAACACATCATGACCTGTGACACGAACGAGCAGCTCATGGGCTACGAGGGCGCAATCGCCAAAGTCTACTTCCGTGCCCTCGGGCGGCTCGTCCCCGACGAATTCGCCTTTGCAAAACGGACGCGCCGTCCGCCGCGTGACCCGTTCAACACCATGCTCAGCTTTGGCTACACCCTCCTCATGTACGACATCTATACAGCACTGAGCAACGAAGGCCTGCATCCGTACTTCGGATTCCTCCACGCCGTGAAGAACCGCCATCCTGCCCTCGCCTCCGATCTCATGGAGGAATGGCGTGCCGTCCTCATCGACGCGATGACACTCTCTCTCGTCCATCATCACGAGATCAAACAGGAACACTTTGCGCCCGCCGAGGACGAGGACACCCCCGGCATCTTCCTCACACGCGAGGGGCGTGTCATCTTCCTGCGAGCCTATGAGAAGAAAATGCGGGCCGCGAGCCGCTACGGCTGCGGCGACGGGAAACGCTCCTATCGGCACGCCCTCGCATATCAGACACGGCAGTATGCGCAGGCACTCATGGCGGAGAACGCTGACATCTACGAGCCCGTGCGGCTGCGATGAGGTGAGACGTATGGAGTACGACTACGACGAGAGCGAATTCTGCGCCGCAGACGAACGCCGCTGCATCGTTCTCATCATCTACGATATCACCGATGACAAGCGGCGGACGAAAATGGTGAAATGCCTCGAACGCTATGGCGTGCGTGTGCAGAAATCCGCATTCGAGGCATTTCTCACCGCGCGGAAATACGACGAACTCGTCGCACGCACAACGCGCCTCATCGACCCACACACCGACTCCCTGCGCATCTACCTCCTCGCCAACCACACCTCCGTCCGCTCGTGGGGCGTCGGAGATCGTCACGTCGAGGATGTTATCATTTTTTAGCGTCCAAAGGTGTGGAGGGATTGCAGAAAGAGGGACAATGTGCTATACTCAAAAATGAAATCCGCGCCGCACTTAGAGCCGCAATCTTGGCAAAGGTTTTTAGAACGTGCTGTCGACGCAAAAAGGAGGGAAAACACATCCGCGCCGCAAAGTGCCATTTTGAGGCAGGCACAGCAAGGCTTTCAGCCGCAAGGATTTTAAAACCACATCCCCGCAAGGGGATGGAAACTTTTAACTGTGATTACGCCAACACACGACAATATCATCAATATTTTAAAACCACATCCCCGCAAGGGGACGGAAACACACAGCCCAAGCCTCCCCCGTTGCTGACCCGTCCAAGAAGCAAGTCCGTAGGACGAAGCTGATTGGGCAACAGGTCGTATGGGAAAACGGCCCAAGAACACGAGCGTTAGCGATGTGTGATTGGCTGACGTTGACCGCTCGTCACGGGGGAGGGGGACCGCGAAGCGGTGGAAGGGGCGCTATGAACGAACTGTACTTCTCCAACGTGAGAAAGCCTCATTCGCTGCACGCGCCCTCATCGTCTCACGATGTTCGCCTCTTTCCCCGTCGCGACAGGGGAAGCTGGAAAAAAACGGGGCAGCGGTACGAAGCTGTAAAACTTCGTACCGCTGCCCCGTTTGTTGTCTGTTTCAGAGCCGAATGCGCTCGATGTGCTCCATATCCACGGTGACGACCGCCATCTCGAACGCGATTTCGTAGAGGATGAGGTCGTCGCCGACGGCGTCGATGGTCTCCTGATAGCGCGGGATCTTCGCGGCAAAGAGTGGCGCGAGGTCGTAGACGGTGCGTGCGGACTTGACGGCGCGTCCACTCGCGCGGACGTGCTCTGTGGTATCGTTGTGCGGGACAGTGGTGAATGCGATGTTCGGATTTGCCGCGAGTTCGACGACCTTTTCGTTGTCCTTGAACGTGGCGAAGTAGATGCGGTGTTCCTCGGATGCATAGTAAAAACTCACAATGCGTACATGCGGCAGCCCGTCCGTCGTCGTTGCGAGTGCGATCTCGCGCTGCTCGCGCATGATGCGCTCGAATTCATCCCTCATGTTCATGTTTTTCCCTCAATCCCTGTGACGTTACTTTGCTGTCTGTATTCCTCGGACAAAGGCATAGCGTGGTGCACCGCTCCCTGCATCGGCAGCGGCGATGCAGAGGTCGATCTCCGCTGTGCCGAGCTCAGTGAATGGAATCATGACGGTCTGCTCATAACCGATGATGATGCGTGCACCGTCCGTGATGGGGGTACGCGTGAGCTCGGTATCGTCCAGTATGCGCCCTGCCTCCGACCCGCTCCGATAGGTCAGCAGATTCCACGCAGGATAGCCGATAAAGCGCGTCTTGATGAACAGATTCTCCCCTCGGAAGACAACGCCCTCGGGCAGACGGTTCGGATAGTCTGCTTCCGCTGGAATCGGCGATGTCTCCTCTGCCCAAAGCGCGATGGGCTCGACACGCGTGAGGGCAGGCGCAGGACCTGCACTCACTGTGGGCAGAACGCAGCAGAGCAGGACGAGCATGGCAAAGAGTGTGCGAACAAATTGCTGCATAAGACCTCCATTTTCCTTGTGTTTTGCGTCCTTTGTAATAGCGCAGATACAAGATGGTTCTGTGAGGATATTGTAGCACAGAATTCGTCTGCTTTGCAGATTTTCATGCCTCGATTCCGAGCTCTCGCCGCAGCGCATTCTGCAGCGTCTTTGAGAAGTTGATGCTCCGTGCCACGGCAAGATCGTTCATCCATCGTGGAATGGACAGCGTTTTCTTTACGGATTTGTTGAAATGCGTACGCGCATAGCTCTCCACGTCGACGGAGATGAGCGAGACGAAGCGACCGCTCTCATCGGAATAGTCTTCACCCTCCTCATCCTCTGCGGAGAGGTCGACCTGTTCCAGTGGAGTAGGTGCGGGAAGCTTCGCGTGCTCTGCTTTCATTGTGTGAATATAGCCTGCTAGGCAGTCCGTTGCCATTGCCATTGCATCCTCCAGATTCTCGCCCTCGGTTGCAAGGTGGTTCAGGTCGGGAAAGACAACGCTGTAGCTATCGTCGTTTTGATGGTAAAAGATGGCGGGATAAATGTGAAGCATTGCAGTTCTCCTTTGCAATATGTGTGCAGCAATTATTTCAGCCCTGCCTGTTTCAGAATCGAGTTCAGTGTTCTCTTGTTTAGATCTTTTGGCTTTGTATGAAAGGGGATTGTGACCTTTCCGGGCTTTGTCGGATGCGTGTACTGGTGGTGTGAGCCTTGAATTTCCTGTAACTGCCAGCCGTCAGAAAGAATGAGTTTTTCTGCCTCTCGTGGCGTCATCCGAACACCTCCCTTTGTTCGTATTATACAATAGAATACGTATAAAATAAATACGTAAAAAACACGCCGACATTTCTGCCGGCGTGTTCTTATATAATATGAAATTATGATGCTTTCTTCCCGCTCAGGACAACCTTGCTAAAGAGGCCAAGGAGGCCGAGGAAGACGAGGAGACCGAGCATCTCTGCGGTGTCGGCAAAGCCCTCGGGAGCGATGGCGAGCGGTGCCTCGCCGCCGCCGTTCGAGACGGAGACGACGATGACACCTGCGAGCAGAACGCCGACGATGGACTCACCGACGATGAGCCCCGAGGCGAAGAGTGTGCCGCGCCTGAGACCTGCTGCCTCGGCGTTCGAGCCGCCGGTATTCCGCAGGTGGCGGTTGAGGAAGTAGCCGAGGATTGCGCCAACAACGAGCGGCGTCTGGATGACGGGCGGGAGGTAGATGCCCATGCCGACGGCGAGCGGCGGCAGACAGAGGCTGCGCGTTGTGCGCTTGAGGAAGAGGTCGATCAGGACGAGCACCACGCCAAGACCGATGCCAATGTAGATGTACTCCCATGCAAGTTTGCTCGAGAAGATACCCTGTGCGATGGTGGTCATGAGCACAGCCTGCGGTGCGGAGAGTGCCTGTGCGGGATCCATGCCCGCGCGCGGCATTGCGCCGGGGAAGCCGTACGCTTCGTAGAGAAGGTTCAGGACGGGGGCGATGACGAGTGCACCGACGAGACAGCCGATGAGGAGCGCAACCTGCTGACGCCACGGGGTCGCTCCGACGAGCCAGCCCGTCTTGAGATCCTGCATATTGTCGTTCGAGATACACGCAATCGCGAGGATGATGGATGTGGTAAAGATGGCGGTCGCCGTCGCGAACTTTTCGCCGCCGGGCATCTCAAAGATGCCGAATGAGGCGCACAGCGCGTACATGACGAGCGAGGAGACGATGATGCCGAGGATGCCGATGCCCGAGATCGGGCTTGCGGATGTGCCGACAAGACCTGCCATGTAGGCACAGGCGGCGGCAACGAAGAAGCCCATGAGGACGGAGACGCTGACACCGATAATCGTAAAGATCAGCTTTTGGCTCGGCGGGATCTGCTCGGGGCTCACAAAGATGTAGAAGATCCCAAGCAGCCCAACGACCGTCACGCAAAAGACAAGACCAATGCTCTTCATCGACATATCAATGTCCATGCGATGCAGACCATTTTCCTCGTCAGTCGTGCGTGCGCCCGCAATGGATTCTTTCACACCGTCGATGACGGGGCGTGCGAGTGTGATGAGCGTCCAGATCGCTGCAACGCCCATCGCACCCGCGCCGATGAGACGTACCTTCTGCTGATAGATCATGCCCGCAAATTTCTGCATTGCCATGCCGTCGGGCAACACTTCTGTCATGGTGAAGTAGGGGACAAACCCCGCCCATGCAATGGCGATTCCCGTCAGCATGGCAAGTCCGCTCGCAATGCCGATCAGGTAGCCCGCACCCACAAGCGCGGTGGAGTAGCCCAGCGGCAGCTGCGTCATGCCGCGTCCGACGTGAAACCACGCTGAGAGTGCGCCGCCGAGCACCTGCAGACCGTTCGTGAGGAAGGCGATGATACCCGCGACGGCACTGCCCGCGAGAATCTCCTTGATGCCGGAGTCGGCGTTGCCGTTCTCCTTCGTCTGGCTGCCGACCTTCAGGATCTCTGCGGCAGCAACGCCCTCAGGGTATGCGAGGTCACTATGCACGACCATCGCACGGCGCAGCGGGATGGTGAAGAGAACGCCGAGAGCACCGCCGCACGCCGAGACGACGAGCGTCTGCCAGAACTCGAAGCCCTGCCAGTAGCCGATCATGAGCATACCGGGGATGATGAAGATGATCGCGGACAGCGTACCCGCCGCCGACGCCTGCGTCTGCACCATGTTGTTCTCGAGGATATTCGCGTCCTTCGCCATCTTGAGCACTGCCATCGAGATGACCGCCGCCGGGATCGCCGACGAGAACGTCAGACCGACCTTGAGTCCGAGGTAGACATTCGAGGCTGTGAAGATGATCGTGAGGATCGCGCCGAGCAGCATGCCGCGCACGGTGAGCTCGGGAAGTCTCAGCTCGTGCTGCATGAACTCGTTGTGCGAATCTTTCATGCGATAAACACCTATCCTTTTCTCCAATAAAGTGAAAAATAACAGGAATATTATAACATAGAAATACAGAATGTAAACGTCCATATTTGCATGTATACAGAAAACTGATGAAAAAGAAAACAAAACGTGCAAACAAACGAAAAACGACCACCCTCAGGGGACTCTTCACATCGCACAGACAATAGGAAGCACTGATAAATTCAGCCATGTCATCTTGGCGCATCTTTTTCGCACTCTCTGTGCCCTCGATCCTCCACATAGCTCTTGCTATGCGTCCGGTTTGTCTCCTTGACAGGACAAAAAATCTGCACCAATCTGACAGACTTCATTTTATCAGCGATTCCAATACAAAACCGCCGACAGGCTTTCTCGTCACCTGTCGGCGGACATGAGGAAAATACGGGAAGTGATAGGTAACTCTCTTGCATCCAAACGATCTTCGCTTCGTTCCGCGTCCCCGCTAGCATGAGCTGCGGAACTTTCCTTCAAAACGCTGAGAAACTACCTTGACACGCACCCGACCCAGACGCCACAACTCCACTTGTGGAAAACGCCAATCTCATCTGTTCGGCACATGTCCCTGCGCCCGTCCTCCACGGGCTGCCGCATCCTCCTGCCGCACCTTCGCTCGGCGTCTATGCCCATCACGTGCTAGGCTTTGACGCTCTCGTGCGGACACCCTGCGGCCACTCAATGACCCATCGGAATCTCCTCCCAGTCCGTCAGGGAACTTCTGCCGTGCCCCCTCCGCTCAGCCAGCGAAGCTACACCGCCGACACCCTTTCCAACAACCGTCGGTCAACACTGTGGAAACTCCGGAGAACTCTGCCCGTACGCTTACGGATCATACGGGGGGCTGCCTGTCCTGAATCAGGCTGCCGATGAATCCTCCTTTACTGTCTTTAGTATATACAAGTTTCAGAAGATTGTCAATACCGTGAAGGAAATTTTCTAGGGAATCGCTGATAAAATAGACCCTCAAATTGGCGTAGATTTTCCGCCGAAGTGCGGGCAAAAAAGGTGCGTCAAGATGATGGTGTTGAATTTATCAGTGCTTCCTTAACTTTACCCGAAAGACCTATTGAAGCCACAATTCATCTATACTATCATAAAGCAGATGAATATTCCCACAACAGAATCATGGAAAGGAGCCGCTCATGACGCTTCCTTCTCATCCTCGGTGAAGCACCCGTGCCGTTGTTCTACGGCGCACGCTTCGAGGATGTCTGCACGCTCGGCGGCTTTGCGCTCTGGTGGCAGGACTGGGAGTACATGACGTGCCCCGACTGCGGGCAGCCGATGAAGTACCTCATGCAGATTCATTGGGAGGTGTTGACGGACTATATGGAGGGCTCGCTCTACATCGAGTTCTGCCCCGACTGCCGCGTCGTCTCCATGCAGCATCAACAAACATAAGGAGTTCCACGATGAAAAAAATTGGCAGAAATGATCCGGAGCGGCGCAGTGCACTTGCGCCCGAGGATTTCACCGATCTCGTGATGGACAATGCACAGTGGCACCTTGATACGCTGCGTGAAAAAAAGCTGCCCGTGGACGAGATCACGGCATACAACCACCTCGCGATCTATCTGCGCTACTGCATCGAACACGAGCTGATGGCAGACTGGTTCGTCCGCCAGTACGCGGCGACCACCCGTGCCGTACAGGAGCATCCGGCAGATACCGATCTGCGCCCCTTTCTTCGGGACGAGCTGCACGGGATTCTGATGCGCGGTTTCTTTGGCGAGGAGGGCACGGCATTCGCAGAGTATTACTACGATGGCGATGCGCCCTCCTTCCCCTCGGACATCGACAATCATGCTCTGGCGTACTTCGGTGCGGAGCAGTATTTCTCGGAGGAGTTCGACGACGAGGCATATCTATTTTATCGGCTATTGGAACTACGAGACGCAGAAAACGCAGCCGATGATTCTCGTCAAGATTCCCGTGCAGCATCCGTGGGAGGTGTTCGCCTATCTGCCGTTCGGCGGCTGGAACGACTGTCCCGATACCGCTGCGCTGATGGCGGTGTCGAAATACTGGCATGAGCAGCACGGTGCCGCTCCCGCCGTCCTCACCTATGACACACTCGAGTACAGTGTGCCCGCGCCTGTGTCCGAGGAGAGCGCGCGAGAACTCGCCAAGGAGCAATATGCGTTCTGCGCCGATATCGTCGAGCAGGGCGCGTCAGGCATGACCGTCGGCAAGCTCGCCGCCGACCTGAAGAACGCAACGGTCTGGTATTTCTGGTGGGATTGAAGGAACGAGGAAAAATCCGTACTGAGGAAGCACTGATAAATTCAGCCGCGCCATCTTGACGCATCTTTTTTGCCCGCACTTCGTCGGCAAATCCTCCACATAG
>NZ_DBHIVL010000046.1:0-18349 GCF_057271695.1 Centipeda sp. (in: firmicutes) | reverse complement strand
GGACGAAAAAATCTACGCCAATCTGACGGACTTCATTTTATCAGCGATTCCCTTATTCTCATTGCAATGTTTTTCATTATAGCATGGATTCGTTTGTGAATTGCACGCTTTCAATAAAATATTTTACGAATCGACGCGGAAGATATATAATAGGGAAAGGTATGAATGAAACTCAGGAGCATTTTATGGACATCAACCTTGCCCATTTCAATACGGATATCGGGCGGCAGAAGCCCGAGAACATCATCCACAGCAATGCGGCTTGTCCGTTCTGTGCAACAGACAAGCTCACAGACATCATCGCGACGGACGGCGATATCATCCTGCTCAAAAACAAATACAACGTCATTGAGGAGGCGGATCAATTCGTCCTCATCGAGGGCAGGGACTGCGATGCAGATATGCCCGACTACACGCGCGACCATATGCACCGCCTCATCGCGTTCGGCATGGAGCATTGGGCGCAGATGCGTGCGAGCGGAAAGTATGACACGGTGCTCTTTTTCAAGAACTATGGGCCGTACTCGGGCGGAACAATCCGTCACCCGCATATGCAGCTCGTCGGCTTCCCCACATTTCGGCAGGAGCTTGCCTTTCGCCGCGCCGAGTTCGAGGGCCTGACCGTGGACGAGCGGGACGGCGTCACGTTGAACCTCTCCACCACACCGCGCGTCGGCTTTTGGGAGCTGAACATTGTCCCTGTGGACGCGGGGGCGACTGCGACAATCGCCGACTACATCCAGATTGCGGTCGACTTCTTTATGAATGCTTTCCGCCGTCCGCTGACGAGTTACAACATCTTCTTCTACAATGACGGCGCGGACATCTTCATCAAGATCATGCCGCGCTTTGCCACCTCCCCCGTCTTCATCGGCTACAACATCCGACTGCTCCCGTCCAACCTTGCGGAGATGCGGGATCGGATGCGTGCAAAATACTTTAGCACTGAAAACAATTTGTGGAGTACAGTATGAACGATACGATCAACGAGACCCCGCCGAAACGCACGCGCCGACGCAAGACAACGGCACGGAAACGCACAGGAAAGAAAAAAACGCCCCGCAGATTTGGGCGTTTTTTCTTGAGTATGCTGCTGTGCTTCGTTCTCGTTTCCGTTGGCACATTTCTCTTCGTCCCACAGGTCTGGCAGAGCATCGGCGAAGTCCTTCCCTCTGCCGAGCGGCAACTGCCCGCAAATCAGCTGCATGAGATCCGCGAGCCGAATGCAGCTGAGCAGATTGCACGCGTCCTCTTCATCCGCCGCGCAATCGACGCACGCCTGAACCGCTCCGACTATGTCCCCATCGGACACATTTCCCCCGACTTGAAGAATGCCATTGTCGCCATCGAAGACCGCCGCTTCTACGAACACGCAGGATTCGACCTCACGGGCATGGGGCGTGCGGCACTCGTCAACATCCAGCACGGACGCATCGAGGAAGGCGCGAGCACAATCACGCAGCAGCTCGTAAAGAATCTCTTTCTCGCGAACGAGCAGACCTTTACGCGCAAGGCGCAGGAGCTTCTGCTCGCCCTCGACATCGAGATCGCCTACTCGAAGGACGAGATTCTCGAGATGTATTTGAACGTTGTTTACTACGGTTCAGGCTTCTACGGCGTGAATGCCGCAGCCGAAGGCTATTACGGAAAGCCTCCCGCCGCACTCGACCTGCCCGAAGCCTCCATGCTCGCGGGCATCCCCAACGCCCCCTCCGAGCTCTCCCCATTTGAAAACTTCATCGCCGCAAAGAAGCGGCAGGCAGTCGTCCTCGACACAATGGAAGCGCAGGGACTGATTGACGCACGCAAAGCCGAGGACGCAAAGATGCAGCCGCTGAACTTCCGCCCCGAGGAGCACTAGGGAATCGCTGATAAAATGAAGTCTGTCAGATTGGTACAGATTTTTCGCCCTGTCAAGGAGACAAACCGGACGCATAGCAAGGGCTATGTGGAGGATTTGTCGACACAGAGAGGGCGGAAAAGATGTGCCAAGATGTCAGTGCTGAATTTATCAGTGCTTCCCTAACCTATCGGTCAATCAGTGCCACACCGTCCGCAAACAGTCCGATGCGCGTCACATACGCCTCGCTCGGATCAACAGGCAGGGCGAAGTCCCGCGCCATCACGGACAGTACTTCGATGGGCTTGACACTGCCCTCCGAGGTCACGACGAGATTCATCCAAAACGTCAGACGCTCGTGCTCCAACGTAAAGGAGACGGGCGTTTTTATGTAT
This sequence comes from Centipeda sp. (in: firmicutes), assembly GCF_057271695.1. Lineage (NCBI taxonomy): Bacteria > Bacillati > Bacillota > Negativicutes > Selenomonadales > Selenomonadaceae > Centipeda > Centipeda sp. (in: firmicutes). The sequence goes on along the minus strand of NZ_DBHIVL010000046.1, from coordinate 16,114 downwards.
GTCTTTGTCTCAATCGTACGCTTCTTCTTCGGTGTCACGCGCTCCCATACGGCACTCTCCGCCGCGTTGTAGCGGCGCACGCTCTCACGCACCGCATCGAGATCGCCCGCATAGGGTACGGCTATCCGATAGTGCGCCTCGTCCACATCCGCCATCAGAGCCTTATGCTTTCCTTCCAATAGTTTAAGCCGCACCATCTGCGCCCCGCGCGGCAGGTGCTCTCCGAGACGCTTCATAACCATACTCGGCGAAAGTGCCTCCGTCATCTCGAAGTCCACATACTCCGCATCGCTCGCCGCACCAAGCGAGAGCGCAGAGGCAAACGCGACCTTCATGTGCGGGTTGAACCCCTCCGAATACGCCATCGGGAGTTTTGCACGCTTGCACGCCCGCACGAAGAGATTCGCATAGTCGAGGTGGGAGACATAGCGCAGCTCCTCCCCCTTTGTAATCAGCCCGCGATAGACGAAGAGGCTGCGCTCTGCGGGCGCATGCTCTGCGTCCGTCTCAGCCGCGCGTGGATGCACCTCCGCAGGCGCGGCCGTGTACTCTGCCTCCGTGCCCGCATAGCCGATCACGTCCACGCCGAGCGTCGGACAGATGCCGCAGCCCGTACAGTGCGTGCGGCGGCAGTCCTCCGTAAGCGAGGCCGCAAGTGCCTTCTGCCACTCGGACTTCAGGAATCGTTCGAGCACACCGGGCGATGTATGTGCCCACGGCAGCGGCTCACCAATCGTGCGCGTACGGCGGCTGAAATATTCCCAGTCAATGCCGCACTTCTCAAACGCGGCGAAGTAGCGGCTGTCGTCAAAGAGATCCGACCAACCGTCAAACTTCGCGCCGCTTCTCCACGCCTCATAGAGCGCAGGCGCAAGACGGCGGTCGCCGCGTGCAAAGACCCCCTCGATCACGGAGAGACGCGCATCGTGGTAGTGGAACGTAATCGAGCGATCGGTGATGTGCTCCTTGAGAAGCTGCTGCCGCCGTTGAAACTCCTCAATCGGCAGCTGTCCGAACCACTGGAACGGCGTATAGGGCTTTGGCACGAAGCAGGAGACAGAGACCGTCACCTTGCAGCCACGACGCCCGCAGATCTCCGTATAGAGATCGACCACCTTTTTCGCAAGGCGTGCAATGCCGATGATGTCCTCATCCGTCTCCGTCGGCAGCCCCATCATGAAGTAGAGCTTCACCTGCTTCCACCCATGACGGAACGCCGCGCCGCACGCCGTCAGCAGATTCTCCTCCGTCACGCCCTTGTTGATGACATCGCGCATGCGCTGCGTCCCAGCTTCGGGCGCGAAGGTCAGCCCCGATTTCCGTACCTGCTGCATCCGATGTGCGAGGTCAATCGAAAAGCTGTCGATGCGTAGTGACGGCAGAGAAAAGCTGAGCTTTTCCCCCGCATAGTCCGTCATCAGATCGTCCACAAGCCGACCGAGGCAGGAGTAGTCCGCCGAGGAGAGCGACGTGAGACTCATCTCATCGTAACCCGATGCCTCAACCAGACCATGCGCCATCCCACGCAGACGCTCCTCCGTGCGCTCGCGCGCAGGTCGGTAGGCAATGCCCGCCTGACAGAAGCGGCAGCCGCGTGAGCAGCCGCGAAAGAGCTCCATCATCATGCGGTTGTGCACGATATCCATATAGGGCACAATCGGATGCTCGACCGACATAACGCCGTTCATATCGCGCACGACACGCTTGTAGATCACGGGGCGCGCATCGGAATGCAGCGCACGCAGTACGCGGAAATTCCCCGCATCATCATAGACCGGCTCATAGAACGAGGGCACATAGATGCCATCGATCCCGAGAAGACATGTGAGGAAGCCGCGCCGTCCGCCCACACGCCCCTCTTTTTCCCATGCAATAAAGGCATCGCAGATCTCCGGCACGACCTCCTCCCCTTCCCCGATGACGAAGAAGTCAAAGAAGTCAGCAATCGGCTCGACGTTGTAGACACAGGGTCCGCCGCCCACGATAAAGGGCATATTCTCGCCGCGCTCGTCTGCATAGAGCGGAATTCCCGCGAGATCAAGCATATTCAGCACGTTCGAGTAAATCATCTCGTATTGCAGCGAGAAACCGAGGAAATCAAAATCTGCAATCGGACGGCGGCTCTCAAGTGAGAAAAGAGGAATCCCCCGCGCACGCATCTTCTCCTCCATATCGACCCACGGCGCATAGACACGCTCCGCAAGGGTATCCGTGCGTCGGTTCAGGATCTCATAGAGGATGGCAAGCCCGAGGTTGGTCATGCCGACCTCATAGACATCGGGCAGGGCGAGCGCAAATCTGCATGGAACGGATTCCCAGTCCTTGTGCACGGCGTTCCATTCGCCGCCGGTATAGCGCGCAGGTTTCAGTACCGACTGCAGGATACTGTGATCAAGCTGCACCATTGTTTCATTATCCCCCATACATCAATCATACACAGAAAAGAAAAGAGACTGCCGCGCACAGGCGAACAGCCCCACAAAGTCTAAAATAGTAGTTTTTGCCGCCGCAGCTGAATGTTCAACAGGATGGCAATCGCCATGATATTTGTCGTCAGCGAGCTCACACCGTAGCTCATCAGCGGGAGCGGGATGCCCGTAACGGGCATAATCCCCATTGTCATACCTACATTGACAAGCACATGAAACGCGATCATCGACGTGATCCCGACCGCAAGCAGTCGACCGAACGCATCGCTCGCATTCTGCGCGATCTTGATGCCGCGCCAGAGCACAATAAGATACAGCAGCAGCAGCACGGCACAACCGACGAAGCCCAGTTCCTCCCCCACAACGGAAAAGATAAAGTCCGTATGATTCTCCGGCAGGAAGTTCAGCTGACTCTGCGTCCCGCCGAACACCCCCTTGCCAAAGAGCAGACCCGAACCTATTGCGATCTTCGACTGGATGATGTGATAGCCCGCACCGAGCGGGTCGACATTCGGATTCATGAAAACCATGATGCGCATCTTCTGATAGTCTTTCAGAAAATGCCAGAGCACAGGCAGTGCCGCAAGCCCAAGACCAAAGATAGCAAAGAGAATTCGCAGGCGAATGCCCGCAACGAAGATCATGCCAAAGAAGATCGCAAGAAAAACGAGCGAAGTTCCGAGATCCGGCTGCTTTAAGACAAGCAGGAACGGGACGAAAACATATCCGGCAATGGGAGCGAGGTCGGCAAGCGACTGGATCTTGCCACGCTTTTCCATCATCGCGGCAAGTGCAATAATCATGATGAGCTTTGAGAACTCCGATGGCTGTATGCTGATCGGACCGAGTGCGATCCACCGCTGCGCGCCAAGTGCCGTCTGCCCGACCAACATAACGAGAATCAGGAGAATCAAGTTGAACACATAGAAATGGTTGCCGTAACGCTGTAGGATCTTATAGTCAAAATTCATCAGAAATACCGCGAGTGCGATATCCACGACGATGGATATGCCCTGCCGCTGAACGAACCAGTAGCGTTCCTCGCTCGGCGTATTGACGTGGGTCGCGCTGCCGATAATGACGAGGCTCATGATGACGATTGCCGCTGCCGCAGCAATGAGCGTCAAATCCGTTCGGCGCAGGAGACGCTTCGAGAGTATCATCGTCTGCGCCTTGAGATATCGCTGCCGCCGTGCTGAACGCTGACAACGGGGATATTGACGACAAGTGCCATCGTGTCGTTTTCGTTCTCGAGTGCAAACTCCATTTCACGCGTGTCAATATACATATACTTCGAGATCACCTGGATGATCTCCGCGCGCATATTGTCCATGATCTCGGGCGAGACATTCGCCCGATCGTTGATGATGACCAGCTGGAGGCGGCGGCGCGCGACATCGCCGGATGCTTCCTTTTTCCCAAGAAGCCTTTTAAGTGCCTCAATCACGCCAAAACCTCCTTACTTTTTCCCAAAGAGCTTGCTCTTGATCGACTCCCAGAGACTTTCCTTTGCAAACTCACGGAACGGAATGTCCTCCCCGGAGAGGCGTCCCACGACATCGAGATACGCCTGTCCCGCAGGGGAGTCCGGCATCGTGACGCACGGTTCTCCTCGGTTCGTGCTCGTCACAACCATCTCATCGTCCGGAATCTGACCGACGCAGCCGACGGAAAGAATCTCGTCGATATCATCCATATCGAGCATATCGCCCTTTTCGATCATCTTCGGACGAATGCGGTTGACGATGAGACGGATGTCCTCCTTATCCGCACGACCAAGCTCGCCGATGATCTTGTCCGCATCGCGCACGGCGGAGATCTCGGGCATCGTCACAACGATTGCCGTGTCGGCAGCCGCAATTGCCGTCTTAAAGCCCTGCTCAATACCTGCGGGGCAGTCGATGATGATGACATCATAGGAGCGGCGCAGCTCCTCGCAGAGGGTCGCGAGCTCCTCGGGATTCACCGCACTCTTGTCCTTGACCTGAGAGGTCGGCAGGAGAAAGAGCGAGTCATATTTCTTGTGACGCACGAGTGCCTTCTTGTACGGCACACGCCCCGAAGTCACATCAACCAGATCATACATGATGCGGTTTTCGAGTCCGAGCAGGAGGTCGAGATTCCGAAGCCCCGTATCCGTATCGATGAGAACGACGCTCTTGCCGCGCATGGCAAAACCCACGCCCAGATTCGCCGTTGTCGTTGTCTTTCCAACGCCTCCCTTGCCCGATGTCACCACATAAATCTCACTCATATTTCAAAAACCTACCTCTCTATTGGCTCAATGACAATCTGTCCATCCTTCACATAGGCGCGTTCTGCCTTGCCGGAGTCCTCCGGCTCATCCGGCGGACGCGCAACATAGTTCGCAATGCGAATCTGTGTCGGCATCAGATGATCTGCAATAATAAATGCGGTCGAATCCCCCGCAGCACCCGCATGCACGACACCGCGGCAGGTGCCGCGAATATCCACGCTGCCGCCCGCCGTGATCTGCGCGCCGGGGTTGACATTGCCAAAGACAATGACAGAGCCCTCCGTCTCCACCGCCTGACCGCCGCGCAGTGTCTTGTCAACGACAAGCATGCGCTGCAGTTCCGGTGTGTCCGCCTCCTCCGACTTTGTCGGAACGGACGGAGACTTCTCGGACACAGGTGCAGGAGACTCGGCAGGCTCCGGCTTTGCCAAGCGGCAGATCAGCCCATGCGTCCGAAAAAATTCCTGCATCTCGGCAAGTTCCTCTTTCGCAAAGCGATCTCTTGGAACGCGCACAAGCGTACCGCGCAGAAAGAATCCCGCGCCCGACTCCAGTTTCCTGTCGAGCTCCTCCATAATCTCCGAAAAGGGCATATCCTCCGGGAAGCCGAGTATGAGTCCGCCATTTTCCCCTTTGATCTTGATCTTATCCTCACTCATTTGAATCCCTCACTTCTTCCCTGCATTCTGCGGGACGCGATCCAGCCGAAAGGCAGCCTCCATGATCCTGCGACCAATCGGCACAGCCGATGTCGAACCGAATCCGCCCTGTTCCACGATAACCGCAACGACAATCGTCGGATTCGCATAGGGCCCGTACGCCACGAACCAACCGTGATCGCGGCCCTGCGAATTCTCCGCCGTGCCCGTTTTGCCCGCGATGTCGATTGGAAAGCCGGCGAACACGCCCGCCGCCGTACCGATCTTTGTAACGCTGTGCAGTCCCTCCTGCACATTACGGATCACGGACGGACTGACATCTAGCTCCGAGAGGAGCTTCGGCTGGAACTCGTGTACCGTATTCCCGTTCACATCCACGATTCGCTGAACGAGATGCGGCTGATAGCGCTTGCCATTTGCCGCAATCTCCCCCATCACCATTGCCGCCTGCAAGGGGGTCACGAGGTTGAACCCCTGCCCGATCGCCGCATCAAACGTCTCCGAGAGATACCACTCGCCGTCCTCATAGTTGTCCGCCTTGTACTTGCGGTTCGGCGCAAGCCCCTCCGCCTCATACGGCAGATCGATGCCCGTCCGCGCCCCCAACCCAAACATCCGCGCGTAGCGTTCGAGTGCATCGACGCCAAGACGATTGCCCATCTCATAGAAGTAGACATTGTCAGAGTGCGCCATCGCCTCCTGGAAGTTGATCCAACCAAGAGCCTCGCCGCTGGCATTGGTCTTTGGGATGATCCAATGGTGACCGGAATCGAAAATCTTCTCCTGCGGCGTCACCTTGTGCTCGGCGAGTGCCGCCGTGCCCGTCACAATCTTAAACGTCGAGCCAGGAGGATACTCACCCGTAATCGCCTTGTTGTCCATCGGGTGATAAGGATTGTTGTTCAGCGCATTCCAATTCACCGTCGAGATGCCGCCTGCAAAGAGATTCGGATTGAACGCGGGACGGCTGACCATCGCCAGCACCTCACCCGTCTGCGGATTCATGACTACGGCGGCAGCTGCATTGGCATGCACGATAGAGAGCTGTGCATCCACCGCCTGCTCTGCCGCCTCCTGGAGATGCTTGTCAATCGTCAGCACAAGATCATTGCCCGGTACAGGTGACTGGCGTCCGAGGAGCTGCACGGGACGCCCCGATACGTCCACCTCCACCTGATCGCCGCCGTTGATGCCGCGCACCTCCTTGTCGTAGACGCGCTCAAGACCGAACTTTCCGATGATATAGCCCGACTTGTAGCCCTCATCCTTGCGGCGTTCCAACTCCTCCTCGTTGATCTCGCTCACATAGCCGAAGACATGTGCCGCATATTCTCCGTAGATATAGTCACGGATCGGCAGCACCTCGATCACCACGCCCGGATAGTCATCCTTTTGCTCTTCGATGATCGTGACAATATCAGGCAGCACATCAGTTTTGATGCGAATCGGATCAAACCCCACATGCGCGTCAATCTTCTGCTGAATTTCCGCCACAGGCACATTGATGAGCTTTGATACGCGCGCAATCACCTCGGGCGAAATCGATTCGGTCAGGGGAAGCAGTGACACCGCAAAGCCCGGGCGGTTCGTCACGAGCAGTTCGCCGTTGCGGTCGTAGAACGTCCCGCGCGCTGCCTCTGCGGGGATCACGCGGATGCGGTTGCCCTCGGCAAGACGCGCGTAGAACTCACCTTCATAGACCTGCAGATAACCCGCTCGTCCGATCAGCACGGCAATAATGAGTACAAGCACAAAGGTTAAGAATTGCAGACGCCCGCTAAAATCTTCATTTTCGTTCACAATTACACTCCGAGAAATACATTCTAACGCTCGGGGTCGCGTACGCGCTTATCCAAATGGAACGTCGCCCAGTGAATCGGATATGCAAAGATCAGCTGGAACAGGAGCAGAATAAAGAGCACGCGCCCCATGTGCAGAAACGGATTAAAATGATAGCCAAGCAAATATACGAGTGTCGCAGTAATCACATATTTTGCGAAGGTTGCTGCCACCGACGCCGTAATCGGGAGAAAGAACTGCTCCTTGAATACACGGTCGGAAAAACGCCCGAAAAAGAGCCCGATCAACGTCAAGGAAAACGCGTGCAGTCCGAAAAACGAGCCGACACTCAGATCCTCCATCAATCCAAGGGCAAAACCGACAAAGCCCCCCCACACGCTGCCGCGCAAAAAAGCGTAGGAAACCGTTGCGAGGAGGAGCAAGTCAGGAACAATCCCATAGACGGAGATCAGCGGCAAAAAAGAAAATTGCAGGACAAAAAGTGCAATAAAAAACACGAAAAAGAACTTGTATCTCTTCACTGCCCCGCCGCCTTTGTCTGTTCTGCAGAGATCTTTGCCGCAGCCGCCGCACCCGGACTCAGAGGCGTCGGCTGAATCGGTGCGGGCGGAGCCTCGCGCGATGCCGTGATGATCGCCACGTCCTCAAGACGCTGAAAATCCACCGCCGTCTCAATGAGTGCGACCTTCAAAAGACCTGTGTCATCGCTGTGCTGCGAGACAATACTGCCCACGGGAAGTCCCTTGGGGTAGATGCCTCCAAATCCGGAGGTGACAACAGTGTCGCCGTCCTGCACATCCGCATTGCGCGGGATGTTCACCATCTGCGGCATATAGGGATTGTCCATCGTCCCTGTGACGATCCCCGTCACACGCGACTCCGTGCGCTGCACAAGCGTACCGACCGAGGAGCGGACATCGAGGATCAGCTGCACCTTTGATGAGAGCGGAGCAACCTCCGCCACGCGTCCCACGAGCCCCTTGCCCGTCACCACGGGCATATTCTCGCGCACCCCATCCTTCGATCCGCGATCCACAACGATCGTACTTGTCCAGAGTGCCGCATCGCGCCCGATGACGCGTGCTGCAAGAAGATCGAACTGCTGCGCAGACTGTTTATATGCCAAAAGCTCACGCAGGCGCATATTCTCCGCCGCATACTCCTCTGCCATCGTATTCTGCTGACGCAGCTGCTCGACCTCGTTCTTGAGCATTTGATTCTGCTCATGTACCGTTGCAATTTCCCAGAGATTCGCCGTCACATGGTGAACCTGCTGCCCCACAAAGGAAAATGCCATCTCGAACGGCGCAAGTACCGTTCCCACCGTACTCGTCGAGGCGGTCGCTTGAAAGCGCCCGCGTGCGGCAAAGAAAATGACGCAAAACAGAGCAAGCAGGACGAAAAGCAGTGCCCAGATCTTCCGTCCTGCCTGTCTTGCCCGTCCGATTCGGTCAATCATTGCTTCAACTTCTTCGAGGACATGACAACATTCTTGAGCAGCCCGATGTTCTCAAGGGTGCGCCCCGTCCCCTCACCGACACAGGAGAGCGCATCCTCGGACACGAGCACGGGCATCCCCGTCTCATGCGAAAGCAGCTTGTCGAGATTCATGAGAAGCGCGCCGCCGCCCGTCATCATGATGCCGTGATCCATGACATCCGCCGCAAGCTCCGGTGGCGTCTTCTCGAGTGTTCCCTTTACGGCATCGATGATCTTGTAGATTGGCTCGTTCAGAGCCTCGCGAATCTCCTTCGCGCGAATCGTCAGTGTCTTTGGCAGACCGCTCACGAGATCACGCCCGCGAATGTCCATCGTGCGATCCGTATCGGGGGTGACAATCGCCGTCCCAACCGTGATTTTGATCTCCTCTGCTGTGCGCTCGCCGATCATGAGGTTATACATACGCTTGATGTACTGCACAATCGAGGAGTCCATCTCATCGCCGCCGATGCGGATGGAACGGCTCGTCACGATGCCGCCGAGCGAGATGACCGCGATCTCCGTCGTGCCGCCGCCGATGTCGACCACCATACTGCCCGTCGCCTCCTCCACCGGAAGCCCCGCACCGATCGCCGCCGCCATCGGCTCCTCGATCAGATATGCCTCACGTGCGCCTGCCTGCTGCGCCGCATCGATGACCGCACGCTTCTCGACCTCCGTCACACCGGAGGGAACACCGACCACAACGCGCGGGCGCACGAACGACTTCGAGCGCATCGCCTTGCGAATGAAATACTTCAGCATCGCCTGTGTCACGTCGAAATCCGCAATCACACCATCCTTCATCGGACGGATCGCGACGATGTTGCCGGGCGTGCGCCCAATCATCTGCTTTGCCTCCTCGCCCACCGCGAGTACATCGCCCGAATCACTCTTTATCGCAACGACAGACGGCTCACGCAGCACGATGCCGCGCCCCTTGACATGTACCAGTGTATTCGCCGTGCCGAGGTCAATCCCCATATCGTGTCCACCAAAAAGACCAAACATTGTAAAAGGAGTCTCCTTCCATCAAAAGAAATGTATTCGTATCAATAATTGCATTGCATCGCCTAAAAGACGTGCAGAATCAGTATAGCATAAGCACGCTTATTTTTCCATGAGATTTTAGGGCGCACGGATAAATTCAGCACCGCCATCTTGACGCATCTTTTTGCCCGTACCGTACCCTCGCTTCTCCGCACATATTTTGCTATGCGTCCGGTTTGCCTCCTCAATCGGGCAGAAAAATCTACGCCAATCTGACGGACTTCATTTTATCAGCGATTCCCTTGTGTTATATTATTTAGGACAATTTAACTAGATTCCTTGACGATAGCACGCCTTTCCTCTATAATTGAAATAATCATACACACTGTATAAGGAGACGGATGCGCATGAACATTCAATCAAGGATGCTGACAGTGGATTTTTATAATTGCAAGGCCGGCAAATGCAGCAGCGAGGAAGCACTGCGTGCCAAAGTCTCCGAAGCACTCAGAGAGCTCGATCTCGTTCCCCTGCAGCTCATCAGTGACGTGCAGGAAAGCGGACACGTCTCACTCATGGCACTTCTGCCGGATGGACATCTGGCACTGCATGTCCATCCCGACCTGTACCATGTGTCACTCGACATCTACCTCTGCATGGAGAATGCTGTGCTCGACCCGATCGCACGCACTCTGCGCAACGCATTTCAACCTGAAAAGACAAAGACCACCCATCTCAGGCGCGGAGATTTCCGCTCGCCCTCCGAGATTCGCCCCAAAACCACAACGCGTGTTGCTCCGATCCGCAAGATCAAGAGCACCGGCGCAAAGGTCATCCGCATCCTTGCACGGCGTAACCGCGGCTGAAACAAACAAAAACCCCTTGAACATTTTCATTTGACGAAAATGTTCAAGGAGTTTTTTAGTGGAGTGCATAGCCCTTGACGGGCTTCACCTGCTTCATCGTCTGATCATAGTCCCCCGTGAGATAGTCGCCGAGAAGTCCGACCTTGAACTTGCCGGGATGTCCTTCGGGGAGTGCTTCATTCGCCGTGAGCAGCATATCAAGAGCCTTCGACGTACGCATGGATGTCGCACTCATATGCATGACCAGAATGACTCCGCGCTTCACCGTACCGTCCTCCTCATGCGTCAGATTATGCAAAATACCGACAAGGGATTCCATAGATACCGCGCTGTAGTCCTCCGTACTGCCGCTTCCATTGACCAGATAGGTGAACCCGTTGTTCAGAATCGCCGCCGCTCCCATTCGGCTGACGGCAAGCGTCGGCGGCCGCATGACCTCAAGACGATTTACACCGCGCATGGACTGACGTGCAAGCATCTCTTCTGCGTGTTTGGCTTCCCCAGACGCTCGGTTGAACAACTTACGAGCATTCTGCTCCTGCTCCCGATAGAGCTTCAGACGCACCTCATCACGCACGGCAAGGCTCGTAATGCGCCCATACTCATCCGCAAGCGTTCCTTGTTGGATGCGGTTGATCTCATGCAGCCCCTGTGCCACAATCTTTGTCAGCTCATCATGCGGAATACTTGCAGCCTCCCTACCGCCAAGATCGATATAACCTTCCTCTTCCAGATGATTCACCGCATCATATACCCATGATGGCGTTGTCTGTGCAAAAGCGACGCTCGGCAGTGCTCCCGCAAACATGCACAGCAGGAAAGCCGTTTCACATCGATATCGGCTCATGAGTCCACAGTCCCTCCATGTTTTAATACAGGACTTTTTGCATAATATATAAAACAAATTTTGTTTTCATGCAAAAAAGAGAGGACGACCTTCCTCCCATAAAAAAACAGGTTCATCCGATCAGACGAACCTGTTCCACAGAGCCACTGTTTACGAAGCCGATTCGGCACTCGTTTTCTGACAGTCCGGACAATAACCGAAGAAATACATCTGCTGCGAAACAATCCGATAGCCCGTCACTGACGCAACATTCTTATCAAGGGACGGAAGCGAGGCAATGGGAACGTCTGCAACCTTGTCACAAGCAATGCAGCGTACATGGGGATGCGCCGAAATGTCCGCGTCATAGCGAAATGCTTCCTCCCCCACATTCAATTCGCGGACAATGCCGATCTCACAGAACGCATCGAGTGATTTATAGACCGTGGCAAGACTCATCGTCGGATAGTTCGGGCGCAGCTCTTTGTAGAGCGTCTCCGCCGTCGGATGTTCCGTTGTCGCAGCAAGTGCGGCATAGACGGCAAGACGCTGCGGTGTCACCTTTTTTTTGTTCTGACGGAGGATATCCGTAACCTCGTTCAATGTCAACATCGTATGCTCGCTCATAATCGTTCCTACTTTTCATATTTTCAAATCTAAAATCATTATTATTTATGTATTATAATACTCTATCCGAAAACTCCTGTCAATAGTCCCGTTATGAGAATCGATGATATCTTTTGCACGACACGAAAATCATGGTATAATGGAAAACATTCAATCGAAAAGAAAGGTTTGGTTTCATGCGCATCTCCGATATTCCCGCCGCGATTGCGAGCGAACTCTCCATCCGTCCGCAGCAGGTCGAATCCGTCATCACACTCCTCGACGACGGCAACACAATTCCGTTCATCGCCCGTTACCGCAAGGAGGCAACCGGCTCCCTTGAGGACGAGATGCTGCGTCAGGTGGAGGCACGTCTCACCTACCTGCGTAGCCTTGTCAAGCGGCAGGAGGAAATCCTTGCGCGCATCGAGGAGCAGGGTAAGCTGACAGACGAGCTGCGCGCAGAAATCGAATCCGCCGAAAAACTCCAGACACTTGAGGATCTCTACCGTCCCTACAAGCAGAAAAAACGCACACGTGCCTCCATTGCGCGTGAGCGGGGACTGGAGAACCTTGCAAACGCGATGCTGCTCCAACGAGAGACCAAAGGCTCGCCCGAGGAAGCCGCTGCACCGTATGTAAATGCAGAAAAAGAAGTCCCAACGGCCGCCGACGCACTTGCGGGTGCGCGTGATATCCTCGCCGAGACCATCATGGACGAGGCGGAACTGCGCCGCCTCATGCGTGAGAAGTTTTGGAACAGTGCTGTCCTTGAAACAAGCCTCAATGCCGATGCCGAGGATGCACAGGTCTTTCAGATGTACGACGGCTACAGCGAGCCCGTCCGCACACTTCCCTCGCATCGGATTCTCGCCATCAATCGCGGTGAGAAAAAGGGCTGTCTCTCCATCCGCATTGCAGTCGACCATGAGGAAAATACTGCGTGGATTTACAAACGAATTCATCAGCGTCCCTCCATCTTCGAGGAAGAACTGCGTGCGGCGATTGAGGACGGCTACAAGCGGCTGCTCGTCCCCGCACTTGAGCGCGAGCTGCGTACCCGCCTGACCGAAGCCGCCGAGGAAAAGGCGATCGCCGTGTTCGGACACAACCTTCGTCAGCTCCTCCTGCAGCCGCCGCTTGCAGGGCATACCGTTCTCGGGCTTGACCCCGGCTATCGCACGGGCTGCAAAATGGCACTTGTCGACGCAACGGGCAACGTCCTTGCGAGCGGCGTGATCCATGTGACACGAAGCGACGGCGAACGCAAATCGGCGGCACAGGCACTGCTGAAGCTCATCAAGACGCACGGGGTCACGCTCATCTCGATCGGCAACGGCACTGCTTCCTACGAAACAGAGCAATTCGTCGCCACACTGATCCGTGAGAACAGCCTCGATACCGTTCACTATCTTATCACGAACGAAGCGGGTGCCTCCGTCTACTCCGCCTCCCAACTCGCAAAGGATGAACTGCCCGACTACGATGTCACGATTCGCGGTGCAGTCTCCATCGCACGGCGCGTGCAGGATCCGCTCGCAGAGCTTGTCAAGATTGATCCTCAGGCAATCGGTGTCGGACAGTATCAGCACGATGTCAGCCAAAAGCAGCTCAAGGAGACGCTGGACGCTACCGTCGAGGACGCAGTGAACCATGTCGGCGTTGACCTCAACACCGCCTCCCCCGCCCTGCTGAACCGCATTGCGGGCATCAACGCGACGATCGCAAAAAACATCGTCGCCTATCGCAACGAGCACGGACGCTTCACAAGCCGCAAGACACTCCGAAAGGTCGCCCGCCTCGGCGATGCCGCCTTTACACAGTGCGCGGGCTTCCTGCGCATCCACGAGGGCGAAACACCACTGGACGGCACCGCGATTCATCCCGAGTCCTACGAGCTTGCACGCTCCATTCTCGCGGAGATCGGCATCCATGAGGACGACCTGCGCGACCGTGCGAATCTCCCCGCGCTTGCGCTCAAAACAGCACAGACGCAGCCGGCATCGCTCGCAAAAAAACTCGGTGCGGGCATTCCGACCGTCACGGATATATTGAAGGCAATCGCACGCCCCGGGCGCGACCCGCGTGAGGATCTGCCCGCGCCGCTCACACGTCAGAACATCGTAAAACTCTCCGACCTCGCCGTTGGCACTATCCTGCCCGGCACTGTCCGCAACATCACGGACTTCGGCGCATTCATCGACATCGGGCTGAAACAAGCGGGGCTGCTCCACATCTCCGAGATGAGCCACCACCGCGTGCGTCATCCGCTCGATGTACTCTCCGTCGGCGACTCCCTCGACGTTATGATTATCAGCATCGACGAAGCACGCGGTCGCATTGGACTCTCCCTGAAACGCATCGAAAAGGAAAAGGCACGCGCATGAATCTTCTCGAACGCACCATTTCTGAGATCACAAAGCCTGTCACCAACCTTTCTGACACAGTGCAGAGGGAAATGACAAGACAGAGCCAAATGAACTTTGGACGGCTGAACGAAGCGCTTTTTCGCTATATCAACATCACAGGTGAGCGACATCCCGCATCGCCGCAGACGAGCGTCATCATCTCGTGCGCCGACCACGGTGTCGCCGCCGAGAGCGTCAGTGCCTATCCACCCGAGACCACGTTGAACATGATGTGCAACTACCTCATCGCACGCGGCGGTGCGGCAAACGCCGCCGCAAACTATGCGAATGCAAACCTTATCGTTGCCGACCTTGGTGTGAATACGGAGCACACAGACATACCGGGACTTTTACATCACAGCATTGCACACGGAACAGCAAACATGACCAAAGGGCCTGCTATGACACGCGCACAGGCAATCCAATCCATCGAAACGGGCATTGCCATCGCAAATGACTGTGCGAGTCGCGGCGACCGCTGCATCCTGCCCGGTGAAATGGGCATTTCCAACACAACATCGAGTGCGGCAATGGTCGCGGCATTCCTCGGGCTGACCCCCGAGGAGGTCACAGGACGCGGCGCGAATATCTCCGACGCCCGTCTTGCGCATAAGGTCGAAATCGTTCGACGCGCCCTCGATGTCAATCGCCCCAACCCGCACGACGGACTGGATGTGCTCGCGAAGGTCGGCGGCTTCGAACTCGGCTGCATTGCAGGGCTCATTCTCGGCGCGGCCGCACGGCGGATGCTTGTCATTCTCGATGGGGCAAATACGACCTCTGCGGCACTCGTTGCACACGCCCTTGCGCCGAACTGCGTGCATTACCTCCTCGCCTCGCATTCCTCGCTGACGGAGCACTCCCACCCGCACGCGCTGCGCCATCTCGGGCTCACCCCCATGCTCCGCCTCGACATCCGTCTGAGTGAGGCGGCAGGCTCATCGATTGTGCTTCGTATGCTCGGACAGATGCTAAAGGTATGGGAGGCAATAGATGCTTCGCCAGAGGAGACGATCCACCGCCCCCCGATCGGCTCGCTTTGCTCGCCACTTCCCCCGTTGCGACGGGGGAAGCTAATATGCCGTAATGCAATGCCTCCCCCTCCCAACCAATCCTCTATGTCCGCCTGTCAATACCGCCTCGACAACCTCGCAAAGCCCATCCACAGCCTCGGATATCTTGAGCGGATTGCCGTACAACTCGCGGGTGTGATGCACTGCGAATGCCCCTCCATCAACACACAGGCGACACTCCTCCTGATCACAGAGAAAAAAGAGCTTCCCGCCGACCTCACGCGCATCCTCAATGCCCTGACGGATGCACGCGGCATCTCCGTCCATATCCTCACCTCAAACGATAGCAAAGAGGCATATGCAGTCGCATACCAGCTCACACGCACGCATCCCCTCCTGATTCTCGGAGCATACGAACAAGAGGACTGCACGCCCATCACCGATGCCCTGCACGGCGCAGCGGCGGGCGGCAGTCTCATCCTCCCCGGCGATGCGCGAACGGACGATATCGCACACAAGACAGAAGAAAAATCTCCCGCCCTCGCCCCCTACATCCTCCATGTTCTCCCCGACATGCTCACCATCGACGCAGAGCTGACCGTCGGCATCGAAGGACTGCTTGCCCTTGATATCGTACGCGCCGCCCTCCACGTCGTAAACGACATGAAAACCTTCACCGAGACCGGCGTCGCCGTCGCCATCGACGGCGCGGGCGCAGGACGACAGGTAAAGGAAGCACTGATAAATTCAGCCACGCCATCTTGACGTATCTTTTTTGCCC
>NZ_DBHIVL010000045.1:0-18439 GCF_057271695.1 Centipeda sp. (in: firmicutes) | reverse complement strand
ACTCCTTATGAAGTCTTTTTCAATAAGGTGTTGCACTTGACTTGACAATTCGCCGTTCAAAGGCTAAAATTCTCTCCCAGGTAGAATTTCCGCGCAATGGGGCTCTCAGCGATGGTTTTGCTGTCGCCCTCGAGGAGGAGTTTACCCTCGCTGAGGAGGTAGACACGGTCGACGATGTGGAGTGTCTCGCGAACGTTGTGATCGGTGATGAGGATGCCCATACCGCGCTGACGCAGGTACTCGACGATCTCCTGGATATCCGCAACGGCGAGCGGGTCGACCCCCGCGAACGGCTCGTCGAGCAGGATGAACTGCGGTTCGAGTGCGAGGCAGCGTGCGATCTCGACACGGCGGCGCTCCCCGCCCGAGAGTTCCGTTCCGCGACGGTCGCGGACATGTCCGATGTGGAACTCCTCGAGCAGTCCGTCGAGCTTGTGCTTCTGCTCCGCCTTTGAGAGCTTCGTCGTTTCGAGAATCGCTGCGATGTTCTCGGTGACGGTGAGTTTGCGGAAGATGGATGCCTCCTGCGTGAGGTAGCTGATGCCGAGCTCCGCGCGCCGATACATGGGATAGTCCGTGATGCAGATGTCAGAGAGATAGACATCGCCGTGCGTCGGCTTTTCAAGACCCACGATCATGTAGAACGTAGTGGTCTTGCCCGCGCCGTTTGGTCCTAGGAGACCGACAATCTCGCCCTTGTCGATGCGGACGGAGATGCGATCAACGACGGTGCGGCTGCCGAATTTCTTGATGAGGTTGCGGGATTCGAGATGCAAGATGATGCCCCCTCACTCGGTCACGGCACTGCCGTCGTCCGCGAGGTAGACGGTCATGTGATTGCTGTGCGCCATGTTGTTCCCCTGATATACCCACGCATTTCCGTCGAGCACAGCATACGGCCTCTCCGCCATGCCAAAATACTCCACGCGGTCGCCGCCGCCCTCGAGATCGCGCGGGGGGCTGACGAGGTGGGCATTGCCCGTACCGATGAAACGATTCTCCTTCAGCCAGCCCTCAATGTGATCTGCACTGAACGTTCCATCTGCGCTTGTCATTGTTCCACCGCTCGCGGCAAGGACATATTCATTCTGCGATGGGTAGTAATCGACGACAGGCCCTGTGAACGTGCGGCCTGCCTTTACCATGTGGACGTTGCCCGTCGCCTGCCAATGATCCTGACCGACTCCTGAGAGGCGGTCACAGGAGAGCTGCATATCGTCGCGCATGGCACGGACACCGCCCTCGATCGTGCCCTCCTCTGTTTTCGTATTGTAGGTCGCACGTGCGCCCTCAACGTAGCCCGTTCCCTGCTCCATGCGGACGTTCGTCTCCGCCGTGATGAGCCCCGTGCGCGTGTCGTAGGTAAGGCTATCCGCCGTGAGATTCGTCGGCTCATTTCCCTGTTGGGGCGCAGCTGCTGCCGTGCAGACCGCCCCCGCCGCCAGGAGTGTGAGAACGCCCCGATAGAGTTTCCTTTTCGTCATTTCGTCCCACCCTTTTCTATACGCGCATTGCCGAAGATGCTGAACTTCTGAAAGCCATCCGTGCTCACGATGCGGTCGCCTGTCGCGCGCATATCGTCGCGAATGAGTTCAGCATCCCCCTCGGCTGTAAGACTGCCATCCGCCGCCGTCCACTTGATCTGCTTTGCCCTCAGGCTTGCGCCGTCGCTCGTCCTCGCCTCGATCATCCCCGTGAGCACGATGTCGCGTGTCTTGCTGTCCATGCGCCCCTCGTCCGCCTTCAGCGTGAGGGTACGCCCGTCATCACTGTAGAATATCCCATCGATTTTGACCATACCGGTGTCATTTGTGTCGATGTCAACGTTCATCTGCTCTGCCGTCATCTGCCAGATCGTACGCCCGTCGCGCTCCTCGTGAAGTGTGTTGTCCATATAGGACATGATGCGCGGGCCTGTCGGCTCATCCGTTTGCTGCGGGATCTCGGGCACACTTGTAACCGCCCAGACGATCAGACCAGCGAGGAGGACGGCACCGCCGCCATAGATCCACTTGCTCTGCGCCATCAATCCCCCTCCTTCGCTGCCGCCGACACGTGATGCTTGCCCGTCTTCTGCTGCTCGGGCGGCGTGTTCCACCGCTTTTGAAACCAGATCCACTGCGTCGGATTCTCGCGGATGATCCGCTCGACAATCGCCGTCATCTGCACGGTGAATTCATGGAGATCGCGGTCGCTGTCCCCCGTATCGGGGCAGCGCATGATCTCGCCGACGACGACCTTGTGCTTCCCGTTCGGCTGACGCAGGATAAATGCGGGCACGACAGGTGCTTTGAACTTGCGCGAAAAGACGGCAGGGCCGAGCGGGGTCGATGCCGTGCGTCCGAGGAATTCGATGAACGCACCGCCGGGACCGCCGTCCTGATCGGCGAGGAAGCCGAGGAGGCGTCCGCGCTTCAAGGCGCGCGCTGCCGCAATCAATTCGCTCGTCCCGCGTGAGAAGATCTCGACGTGGATGGTTGCACGCAGATCGTCGAGTACGCGCGTGTATTCGATGTTCGGCTGCGGCTTTGCAATCGCACTGACAGGGATGCCGTTCAGCGTGAACGCCGCCGACAGCCACTCCCAGCAGCCGACATGACCCGTGAGCACGACGACACCGCGCCCCTCGGCAAGTGCCTCCTGCATCCGCTCCAGATGGTCGATCTCGATGTACTCATTGAGATTGCTCTCGCTGAGCATGGGCATCGCGAGAATGTCGAGGACGTTGCGTGCCATATTGATAAAGGACGCGCGGACAAGGCTTTTCGCCTCCGTCTCGGAGATGCCGAGTGCGGGCATCATGTGCTCCACCGCGCGGCGGCGCATCTTCGGGATCAGCAGATAGTAGAGGTTGCCGAGCACCCACCCTGCGCCGAGCAGAATGGGACGCGGCGTGCGGCACGCAAGATAACTGAGAAACATGAGTGTATTATAGAGCACTGCCGCACCTCCTTTCTGCACTACTGCGCAGCACCTTCGGTATCCGTCTGAAAGACCGTGAGAACCTCATCCCACAGTCCCTGTGTTTTCAAAATGATCTCGTAGATCTCGCGCACTGCCCCGCGTCCGCCATGCGCGTCCGCAATGATCTGCGCGGCTTCCTTCACCTCGTGCACGGCATCGCCCACCGCGCACGGAAGCCCGACCATGTGCAGGATCGGCAGGTCGACAAGGTCATCGCCGATGTAGGCGATTTCCTCATCCGTCAGCCCCGTTTTCGCCTTGATGTCCGCATAGGCGGCACGCTTGTCCAGCTTGCCCTGATAGACAAGGTCGATATGCAGTTCGCGCGCACGATTCTCCACGATGGACGATGCGCGTCCCGTGATGATGGCGGGCACGATCCCCACCTTGTGCGCGAGGGTAATCGCAAGTCCGTCCCGCGCAAAGAACGGCTTGTAGAGCTCACTCCCGTCGGGCGCGACGTAGATGCCCCCGTCGGTGAGCACGCCGTCCACATCAAGGATGACGCATTTGATTTTCTTCGCACGCGCAATCGCGTCCTGCCGAATCGGCATCACACAACCCCCTGCCGCAGAAGATCGGTCAGATGTACGATGCCGACGGGTACACCCGCATCATCGACGACGGGCAGAACGGTGACGGGGCGCGGCTGGTGTTTCTCCATGACGGAGAGTGCCGCCGCCGCCATTTTGTTAGGCGCAATCGTGAGCGGCGTTGCAAACATGATGCTCTCCACGTCCTTGTCCAAAAAGGTATAGTCTTTCGCAAGTGCACGGCGAATGATCCCATCCGTGACAAGCCCGATAAATTTGCCGTCCGCATCCACGACGGAGACCGCGCCGAGCCCCTTGTCCGTCATGACGAAGAGCGCGTCCTTTGCCGTCGTATGGTACGAGACGACGGGGTTCTCCTCGCCCGTGTGCATGACATTTGCGACGGTGAGGAGCAGCTTGCGCCCGAGCGCGCCGCCCGGGTGGAACAGGGCATAGTCCTCCTTTTTGAAGTCACGCGCCTCCATGAGTGCCATCGCAATGGCATCGCCCATCGCAAGCGTCGCCGTCGTCGAGCTGGTCGGTGCAAGCCCCAGCGGACACGCCTCACGCTCCACACCGATGTCGATGTAGAAATCCGCGCTGCGCCCGAGTTGGGATTTCCGCCGTCCGCACATGGCAATGATGCGTGCGCCGATGCGGTGGATGATCGAGAGGATGTTCACGACCTCGTTCGACTCACCGCTGTTCGAGATGGCAATGACGATGTCATCCGCCGTCACCATGCCAAGGTCACCGTGAAATGCCTCTGCCGGGTGCATAAAGAACGAGGGCGTGCCCGTGCTTGCGAGCGTCGCTGCGATCTTGCGCCCGACGTGACCGGATTTGCCCATGCCTGTGACGACAACACGCGCCTTGCAGTCCAAAATCGTGCGCACCGCCGCCTCAAAATCATCGTCAATACGCTCCACGAGCTGTGCAACCGCCTGCGCTTCAAGCTGCAGGGTCTCGATTGCTTTTTCCCGAATCGTGCTCTGTCCCATGTAGTTCTCCTAGTTCAGTTTTTTTCGCACAACTTCATAGATGGCGAGGGCATCCTTCAAAAGCTCTTCGAGCTTGTCCAAATAGACCATGTTCGCGCCGTCCGACAGTGCCTCGGGCGGGTTGTCATGCACCTCGAGGAAGAGACCGTCGATGCCTGCGCCGATTGCCGCGCGCACGAGGTACTCGACGTACTCGCGCTGACCGCCCGAGCTCGTACCCGCGCCGCCCGGCAGCTGAACGCTGTGCGTGCCGTCGAAGATGACGGGATAGCCGAAGCTGCGCATGATGGGGAAGGAGCGCATATCCACGACGAGATTGTTGTAGCCGAAGCTCTCGCCGCGCTCCGTAAGGAGGATGCGGTCGCTGCCGCTCTCGTGAATCTTGTCGACAACGTTGCGCATATCGTTTGGCGAGAGGAACTGCCCCTTCTTCACGTTGACGATCGCGCCCGTCTGTGCTGCCGCGTGCAGGAGGTCGGTCTGACGCGAGAGAAAGGCGGGAATCTGAAGGATGTCCGCGACCTTTGCCACAGGCTCCGCCTGTGATGTTTCATGAATGTCCGTTACGACAGGCACATGGAGTTCATCGCGGATTGCCTTCAGGATCTTCAGCCCCTCCTCGAGCCCCGGTCCGCGAAAGCTGTGGTAGGCGGAGCGGTTCGCCTTGTCAAAGGATGCCTTGAACACATAGGGAATGCCAAGACGATCCGTGATCTCCTTGATGCCGCGTCCGATCAAAAGGGAACGGTCGAGCCCCTCAAGGACACACGGTCCCGCGAGGAGCACCAGCGGCTCGCCGCCGCCGATCTCAAAATTCGCCAGCTTCACTTTGTTCATCTTCATGGCTCCTTTCAACGAACTCATCCGCCTAAGCGGCAGGACGATAATTCACAACAGTAATCTCACTCATCGTTTCGCGAACGGATTGGACAATGCGATACACCTGCTGCATGACCTCCGTTGTGTAGTAGGTCTCCCCACACTGTTCACAGATATGGGAGGGGACATTGCGAATGATGACAATGCAGTCTCCCAAATCTGCCGTGAACGTGGACAGTCCTCCCTGTGCTGTCCCCTTGCAGAATGTGCACTTTTTCATGACGCTCCACCTTCCTTTCTGCGCTTTGTGAACGTCGTATCCCACTCGGTCGAATCAGGCTCATACGCAGTGATGATAAACAGTTGACCGTTCCCTATGCTGCAGACAACGTGCAGAGGACGAGCCCCGATCATCGAAAAGATCAAACAGCTCGGAAACGGATAGTCGTCCTCATAATGCTCGATCATCTGTCCATGAATCAGTACTTGTATGACTTCATCGGGTGAAATGCTCCTCTTAATCAAACGCTTTCCTACATGCTCCGTCCAATACATTGCATTCAATTGACAAAGGTTTCGTATATTCTCAGGAGTTATATTCATGCTTCATCTCGTTCTGCATTTATTATAGAATTTTCACGCGAAAAGGTCAATGAATCCCACGTCTTATGTATTCCTCGTTGACTGCCGCGAAATCCGCTTCCGTATCAACGCCGATAAAGACGGCATCTGTCTCGATGACGTGAATGCGGCATCCGTTTTCGAGCGCACGCAGCTGTTCGAGGGACTCGGAGCGTTCGAGTGGGGTCTGTGCCATGCGTGCATAACTGAGCAAGAAATCTCGACGATAGGCATAGATGCCAATATGTTTGTATACCTTCGCTCCTTCGTTCCGCGCATACGGAATGCGGGCACGGGAGAAGTAGAGAGCGTTGCCCGAAAGGTCTGTAATGACCTTGACGTTGTTCGGGTTCACGATCTCCTCCTCGTCCGTGAGCAGGGTCTTTGCCGTCGCCATCGACAGATGTTCATCTGCCAGAAACGGTTCGACGAGTGCATCGATCACAGAGGGTTCGATGAGCGGTTCATCCCCCTGCACGTTGATGATGAGGTCGTAGTCCGTCATTTTCTCCGCGACCTCGGCGAGACGGTCCGTCCCTGTCGCATGGTCGACGCGTGTCATGACGGCACGTCCGCCGTACTCCTCGACAGCGGCGCGAATGCGCTCATCATCCGTTGCAACGACGACATCCTGCACGAGCTTTGCCCGCACAGCACGCTCGTAGACGCGTACGATCATGGGCTTTCCTGCGATGTCGCGCAGGGGTTTGCCCGGCAGACGCGTGGAGGCGTAACGCGCGGGGATAACACAGAGAACTTTCATGCGATCACCTCAATCATATTTAGGATACTGGTCTCAGCTTCGCCGCAAGCTGCTCCTCGAGCGCGCGGAAGAACTTCTCCTGCCCCTTTTGGAACGTCACTTCGACGGAGATGACATACATTGGGATCCGCCACTTCGCGCGCACGACATCCGCCGGCACCTTCACCGCGTCTTTCTCCGTGATGATGATCGCCTCGACCCCCAGCGTCTCCGCGCGGTACAGCACCTCTGCCATATCGCGCTCGCCGTAGTCGTGGTGATCGGGATAGCGCATACTCTCCACCATCTCGACCCCGAGATCGGCAAGCGTCTGCTCGAACGAAGCGGGGTTGCCGATCGCCGAGACGGCGAGTACCTTCTTCCCCTCCATCTCCGTGACGGGCACACCGCCCGCGGCGATGTCCTCGTACCAATCCGAGAGACGTACGAATTGGCGCGGCTGATGGATGCTCTCGATGATGAGCCCGTCCTGATTGTAGCTGCGGAACGTCTCCCAGATGTGCTGAATCGCGCCCGGCGCTGCCTGATCGACCTTCGTCATGAGACAGACATCCGCACGGTCGATGTGGGACAGCGGCTCGCGCAGTGTGCCGCGCGGCAGGAGATAGTCGTTGCCGAACACGTTCACCGCATCCACGAGCAGGATATCCATGTCGCGCGCGAGCTGCCAGTGCTGGTAGCCGTCGTCAAGAATCGCCACCTGTGCGCCGAAATGCTCAATCGCGTAGCGCCCTGTAACCGCTCGTTTGGGGCCAATCAGCACAGGCACATTCGGCAGGTGCTTTGCCAGCATAAAGGCCTCATCGCCCGCCGTCTCCGCATCCATCTTGAGCGTGCAGCCGTCGGACACGATGCCGACGTCGCCGCGCCACTTTGCACGGTAGCCACGGTTGAGAATCGCGACGCGGTAGCCCATCGCGTGAATCGCACGCGCGAGATGCTGCGCCGTCGGAGTCTTGCCCGTTCCGCCAACCGTGACGTTGCCGAGACTGATGACGAAGCAGGGCAGCTGCTCCTTCTTCGCCCACCCGAGGCGATACATTGTGAGCTTCAGATTAACGAGCTGCTCATAGATGAGTGAGAATGCGTAGAAAATCCCCATGATAAGACGACGCGAAACACCGCGTACGTCCTTATCGTGCACGAGATCGATGAAGTACGTCTGGAAATTCGCGACCTTCTGCGTGGCACGCACGCGATGTTCGCTGATACGCTCCTGTGCGCGGAGAGCCCGGCGTGCCTCGTATGCTGTGAGCAGATCCACGAGGATCTGGGCGGACTTTGCAGACGCACCCTTGTTCTCATTAATGATGGCGAGCGTCTCGCGCTCGAGCCGCTCCCGCTCCGCCGCATCCCCGAAGAGACACAGCGTCTCGCGCGTCAGTTCCTCCCCGTTCGCAACCGTCACGACGGCGTTTCGGTTGCGAAAGAGTGCATGGATGTCCTTGAAGTTGAACATCTGGTTACCGACGATGATTGCCTTGCCGTGTGCCGCAGGTTCGAGGATGTTGTGCCCACCGTGCGGAATGAGACTGCCGCCGATGTAGATGACATCACCGAGCCCATAGACGCGCCCGAGCTCGCCGACCGTATCGAGGATGACAACATCCTCGCCGCCCTCTGCACCCTTTTGGAGATTTTTGCGTGTATTGACGGTGAAGCCCGCCTTGCGGCAAAGGTGCTCGACCTCCATCGTACGCAAGACCTCGCGCGGCGCAATGATGAGCCGCACCTTCGGGTCGCGCTCACGTACCGCAGCAAATGCCGCGAGTACCAGTTCCTCCTCACCGCGATGGGTCGAACCGGCAATCATGATATGGCTCGCGCCCGTGAGACCGAGCTCCTGAATCAGTGCCGCCCGCTCCTCGGAGCTGACGCTCGTATATGCCTGATCAAATTTCGTATTGCCCGTGACCGTGACGAGCTCGCGCGGTGCGCCGAGACGCATGATGTAGTCCGCGTCGATGCTCGACTGCATGGCGAAGCATTTCACCGTCCCGATCATCTCGCGCAGCATACCGAGCAGATACTTGTACTGCTTCACGCTGCGGTCGCTGATGCGGCCGTTGACCATCATGACGGGGACATCGAGTTGCTTTGCCTTCTTGAGGAAGTTCGGCCAGAGCTCCGTCTCCACGGGCAGGAACACGCGCGGACGGATGCGCCCGACAACGCGCGAGGCGAGGAAGGGCAGGTCGAGCGGGAAGTAGATAATCGCGTCCGCATCCTTGATGATGCGGTGCGCCATCTCATAGCCGCCCGTCGTAACAACCGAAACGAGAATCGGGCTGTCGGGGAACTTTTTGCGGAACTCGCGGACGAGCGGACTCGTCGCCACAATCTCGCCCACGGATGCCGCGTGCACCCAGATCGCATTTTTTCCCGCCACCTTGTCGATCGTGTCCTGTGGATAGAATCCGAAGCTCTGTTTGATGCGCTCGACAAAGCCGCGCTCGCGTGTCGCACGCAGCATAAAGATTGGTATGATGATGGTGACGATGAGGATTGCCGCTAGATTGTAGAGAAATCTCATGCTCACTCTCCCCGAAACTGAATGTCATAGAGATGCTGATAGAGCCCGCCCTTTGCGAGCAGCTCCTCATGTGTCCCCTGCTCCACAATGTGCCCGCCGTCAATGACATAGATGCGGTCGGCATTGAACACAGTTGAAAGGCGGTGCGCAATGACAAAGCTCGTACGCCCGACCATGAGGTTGTCGAGTGCCGCCTGCACGATCTTCTCGCTCTCCGTATCGAGTGCGGAGGTCGCCTCATCGAGAATGAGGATGCGCGGATCCTTGAGAATCGCGCGCGCTATCGCAATGCGCTGCCGTTGTCCGCCCGAGATGCTGACACCGCGCTCGCCGATCTGCGTATCATAGCCGTGCTCGAGCTCCATGATGAAGTTGTGCGCGTTTGCCGCACGTGCCGCCTCCTCGATCTCCGCATCCGTCGCATCGAGCCGCCCGTAGCGGATATTCTCGCGGATGGTCGTGGAGAACAGCATCGTCTCCTGCGGCACAAGGCCGATCTGACCGCGCAGGGACGCAAGCGTCACGTCGCGGATATCGTGTCCGTCCACGGTGATCGTGCCGCTGTCCACCTCATAGAAACGTGGAATGAGGTTTGCAATCGTCGATTTGCCCGCCCCCGAAGGTCCGACAAAGGCGATCATCTCGCCCGGTGCTGCCGCAAGCGACACGCCATCGAGCGCACGCCGCCCCTCCTTGTAGGAGAATACAACATGGTCAAACTGCACGTGTCCCTCGACAGGTGGGAGCGGCTTTGCATTGGGGCTGTCCGTAATGCTTTCCTCGAGATCGACCACGGCAAATACGCGATCAACCGCCGCCATCGCCTTTTGCAGGTTGCCGTAGATGCGCGAGAGACGCTTGACGGGATTCGCGAGGTTGACAGCGTAGGTCAGGAACGCAACGAACGCGCCCGCCGTAATCTCACCGTTGACCACCTCGTAGCCGCCGAACCAGACGATGAGCGTGACGGCAATCGCCGCGAGAAACTCGACCGTCGGTGTGAGCATACTCGTCTGCTGAACATTTTTCATCACCGCTTCAAAATTGCGCTGATTGCTGTGCACAAAGCGATCAATTTCGTAGTCCTCGCGCACGAACGATTTCACGACGCGCGTCGCGGAGAACGATTCCTGCAGGAGAGCAGTGATCTCGGCAAGACGCTCCTGAATGACATTGCTCGACTTCTTGATCTTGCGTCCGAAGGTCTTCATCGCCTGCCCGACCATCGGGATGACGATGAGGGTCAGGAGCGAGAGCTTCCAGTCGAGGTAGAACATGAGGACGAGCGAGCCGATGAGGATACAGCCCTCGGTCACGAGGTCGATGAGGTTGTCCACGAGCGCGGACTGGATCGCCGCGACATCATTCGTGACATAGCTCATGATCTCGCCCGTCTGGTGACGGTCATAGTACGCGAGCGGCATCCGCTGGAATTTGCGGAACATGACTTCGCGCACGTCGATGATGACCTTCTGACCGATGTAGGAGACGAGGTAGGACTGCCCAAAGTAAAAAATCCCGCGCAGGAAAAAGATCACGACAATGCCGATGCAGATGGCGTTGAGGAGTGCCATGTTCTTATCGGCAAGTACGTCGTCGATCATGTCCTTGATGATCCACGGGACATAGAGGTTCGCCGCCGAGGCGAGGATGATGAACACGATTGCAAGCCCGAGTTTTTTGACGTACGGGCGCATGTAGGCGAGCAGTCTCGTATAATTCTTCATAGTTCTCCTAGTGGAAGGATAAATGATCAGAAGTTCTCGCAAGCGCGAGAATTTTCTCTGCGACGCGACGCGCGGCATGCGGCTCACCGAGCAGAGCAACCGCGCGTGCAAGCCGCTCCGTCACATAGTCGCGCGATGCGCCGTCCATGATGATCCGCTCCATCACCTCGGCGATGCGTTCCGGCTGTACTGCATCCTGTAGAAGTTCTGTCTCGAACGTCTCTCCGACGAGAATGTTCGGCAGCGAGAAGCGCGACACGTCAACGAGCAGCCGCCCGACGAAGTAGGAGAGCGCGGACATCCGATAGAGAACGACAGCGGGCAGCCCCATGATTGCCGCCTCCATGACGACCGTCCCCGATGCCGCAATTGCCGCACGCGCAACGCCCATAAGCGCATAGCGTGCGTCATGGGTGAGCGTGACCGCGACGGATGAGTTCGCAAGATGTTTCTCGATCTGCGCGACATCCACGCCGCCCGCCACGGGCAGGAAGAATCGTCGTGCAGAGTCGCACGCTGCCAAGATCTCGGCCGCGCCGAGCATGGGCGGGAGCAGACGCTCGATTTCCTCACGGCGGCTGCCCGGCATGAGCAGAATCGGAATGTCGTCCGCACCGATGCCGAAATGACCCCGCGCCTCCTCTGTTCCCATCTCCGCGTGCACCGTGTCAATCAGCGGATTGCCGACAAAGGAGATGTTCGCCCCCGCATCCTCATAGGGCGGCAGTTCATGCGGGAAGATCGCCACAATCTCATCGGCGAGCGCAGCGCAGGACTTTGCACGTCCCTTGCGCCACGCCCATGCAGAGGGCGGAATATAAGAAAAAACGGGGATTCCCCGCTCTTTTGCCCGCGCAGCGAGCCGCCAGTTAAAGTCCGGATAGTCGATGATGACGAGCACATCCGGACGCTCCTCCTCCATGAGCCGTGTGAGGTCATCGAGGAGGGCAAAAATGCGGCGCAGATTGAATAGCACCGCCGAAATGCCCATTACATTATAGTCTATGTAGTTCTGACGGAGCACGACCCCCGCCGCCGCCATCTCTGCGCCACCGAAGCCGATCATCGAAACGGCAGGGTCGAGCACACGCAGCTCACGCGCAAGTGCAGCCCCGTGAAGATCGCCGGAGGTCTCCCCCGCCGAAAGCATGATTTTCAAGTGGGCAAGACCTCCTTCTATGTAGTGGAATGTGATTGAATCGTACGGCATCGGATATTGCAGTGCAATATCCCAAAGCGAACCCTAGTGGAGCAAGTGAGGAAAGCGGGCGACTCGCCCCCGGCGTACTTCTTTCGTTCAAGCGTAGCGCGTTTAAGAAGTGCGCCGGTATTTAGGCGAACGAGCACGCGATCACTTGCGTAACGAGGCGTTCGCGTGGGATATGCACCACGAATTTACAACACAAAAGCTCACATCGCAGCAATCGTAATGCCGTTTGCCTCGGCGAGGGCAATCGCACGCTCCTTGTCGATGAAGAGCGTCTTGCCCGCCTCGATCACGAGCGCGGACGCCTTTGCCGCGACGAGCGACTCGATCGTATCAAGCCCGACCGCCGGCACATCAAAACGGCTGTCCTGCTGCGGCTTTGCCGCCTTTGCAACAACCGCACCACCGCCCGCGAGCTGCCCGCCGCGACGAATGCACGCATCTGTCCCCTCGATCGCCTCGAGAGCCATCACCGCACGGTTCTTCACCACGGCGGTCTGCCCCACATCGAGCCGCCCAATCTCGCGCGCCATCTGAAGCCCATACTCCATATCCGCACGCTCCGCATCGCTCGGCTCTCGGCTCGTCAGAACACCCGCCGAAGGCATCAGCGGACGGATGAGTGCCGTCTGATCGAGCGGTGTCACGCCGACCTTCATGAGCGCACCGACGAACATCATCATGATCGTATCATCGTTCTGATTCGGCAGCTGCATGAGCATCCCGCGCAGCATCTCGTCCGGCTGAATCTGCCCCGTAAAGAGCAGCTCCTTCGTGACCTTGCCGATCATCGTGACCTTACCAATGCCTTCCTGCTGCAAATACGCCAGAATGGAGGCAATCGAACCAATGCTGATCTCACAATAGACCGACGCTGCGTCCTTCAGTTCCGGATCGCAGTCCGGCAGGAGAGCGATTGCGTGTACCTCGTAGCCGAGCGCACGCGCCGCACGCGCACACGCGGCGGGCAGATGTCCGACACCTGCGAGCAGACCCAGTTTTTCCATCATCATCCCTCACTCATCCTCATGACGTTCGCGACAGATTCCACGCTCCGCGTTGCGGAGGAAGCGCAGGAGATGATCGATCTCCTCGCAGGAGTCCACCTCCTGCTCGATGACCGCAATCGCCTGTGTGAGATTCAGTCCCGAGCGGTAGAGAATCTTATATGCCTGTTTGATGCGGCGACGCACCTCGATCGGGATGCCCGCACGCGAAATACCGACGCTGTTGAGCCCCACGGCACGCGCAGGATGCCCGTCCACCATCGTGAACGGCACAACATCCTGCACGAGCTTCGACGTGCCGCCGATCATCGCATTGCGCCCAATTTTCACAAACTGATGCACACCCGCCATGCCGCCGATAACCACACCGTCCTCGACGATTGCGTGCCCCGCAAGCATCGCCGCGTTGCTCATGATGATCCGGTTGCCGAGAATACAGTTGTGCGCGATGTGCGTGTATGCCATGAGCAGGCAGTCGTCGCCGATGCGCGTCTCCTCGCCCTCGCCCGTCGCGCGGTGCACCGTCGCACACTCGCGGATCGTCGTGCGGTCGCCAATGAACGTATAGCTCTTCTCGCCCTTGAACTTCAGATCCTGCGGTACCTCACCAATGGACGCCCCTTGGAATATATGGCAGTCACGGCCGATCTGGGTCCACTCCTTGATGACGACGTGCGGACCGATCTTCGTCCCCTCGCCGATCTGGACATGATCCGAGATCACCGCGTATGGACCGATCTCCACGTTCTTCGCGATGCGCGCCGTCGGCGCGACCACCGCTGTCTCATGGATGTAGGCAAGAACCTTGCTGCTGCCTGTCATCTATTTCAACTCCTTCAGCCCTGAGCATTCAGGGCAGACATATTCCACCCTCTTGGGAACCACTGATACATACAGTGTCTCCCTTATATCATCCGGCAGGAAGGCATTTCTTTCACCTCGGAAAAACAGCCGTATGTGCCGAATAATCCTGTCTATCGGTGGATTATGTCCTTTTTTTCTGCATTGATCACTCTATTTTAGAGCTCTTCCCCGCTTTTCAGAGCGAATTTGAAATCCGCCGACGCGACAAGCTCATCCTCGACATAGGCATCCGCGTGCAGCACGCCGAAGACACCGCGCACGCGCAGGATTTCCGCCTTTGTCACGACGACATCGCCGGGGACAACGGGACGCTTGAACTTCACATTCTCCATCCCTCCGAAGAGCGCGAGTTTGCCGCGATGCTCCTCGGGATAGAGCATTGTCACACCGCCCACCTGCGCCATGCCCTCAAGAAGGAGGACACCGGGCATAATCGGATGACCTGGGAAATGCCCGAGGAAGAACGGTTCGTTCATCGTCACACACTTGATGCCCGTTGCCGATTTAAACGGTACGAGCTCCGTAATCCGATCCACGAGCAGCATCGGCGGGCGATGCGGAAGAATCTGCTGAATCTCATTGATGTCCAAAGTCATGCTATTTCCTCTCCTCTGCAATCTGTTTCGCCAGTGCCGTGTTCAGCGCGTGCCCCGACGCAACCGCGATGATATGACCGCGAACGATCCCCGCGAGACGAATGTCCCCAAGCACATCGAGAATCTTGTGCCGCACAAGCTCGTTCGGGAAGTTCAACGGGTTCATCCATCCCTCATCATTGTAGACAATCACCGTCTCAAGCGAGCCGCCGAGGCCGAGACCGTTTGCCTGCAGCGCCTTGACCTCCTTCTCGTAGGCAATCGTCCGCGCGGGCGCAATCTCACGCTCGTACGCCTCCGGTGTCACCTCGATATCGTAGTACTGCACACCGATCAGCGGATGATCGTTCAGCGATGTAAACGAAACGCGCAGTCCGTCGTAGGGCAGTGCCATAACGAAGTGACTGCCGTCATCCACGCGATAGATGCGGTCAATGACCGTCACCTGCCGCTCGGCATCCTGTTCCACCGTGCCCGCCTCCGCAATCAAGCGAAAGAAGGTACGCGCACTGCCATCCACCACGGGTGGTTCCTCCGCGTCGAGCAGGACAAGACAGTTGTCAATGCCATGCACGTGGAGTGCACTCATCAGATGCTCGATCGTGAAGAATTTCAGTGCACCCGCACCGATCGTTGTCGCACGGAGTGTCGCCGTCACATTCGCCGCCGTTGCCGCAACCGGCAGTGCCTCCGGCAGATCTGCACGCGCGAACTGTATCCCAGTCCCTGTCGCGGCGGGAACGAGTTCCATATGTACCGGCCGCCCCGAGTGCAGTCCGATGCCATCGTAGACCACACGAGACGCCAGCGTTCTCTCTCTTTGCAAGCGTTATCCTCCTAGGGAATCGCGGATAAAATACATTTATCCTTATATCCCTATAACACGATCATATTCTAACCATGTTACATGATACTAAAAATTTTTCCATCTTGCAAGAAAAAACACGATTTGACAGACTGCGCGGCATCTGGTATTATATCAAATGAGCGCACACGCTCCCATTATCGGGGATGTAATGGTCTCGACGGGGATGGGTAGTATGTGGACAGCGAGCCGGGGGGTCATCAACCCGTTAGTAAGGTGAACACTTTTATTAAACATAAAAGCAAACGAAAACTACGCTCTGGCGGCTTAAGCCAGCCCCTTTCCGTCTGCCTCCCGCACGGATGGAGACAGGGGTCAAACGCGGGATACCTGAGAGCCATCGCACGATAACTCTCACGGGAACACCATCGTGATCGGTGCGTCACAGCCTGTCTGCGGGCGGCGTCGCACCTAAAAAAAATACACAGACTGCGCTCGGAGAAATCCATATAGTATTATCTTCGGACAGGAGTTCGATTCTCCTCATCTCCACCAACTCGATTTGAAAACCGCCCACATGGGCGGTTTTTTGTTGGGCATGAAAAAGCCGCACGCTTTCGCGTACGGCGGTTCACTCATTCGCTTACAGACTGTTCTTCAATTTTTCCAAATCGGGAAAGAGGTCGCCGATGGAGTTCGACAGCCCCTCGCTCGGCTCGAGGATCTCGAGGACGGGACGCATGGTTTCGCGGAATTTCGCGTCGTCCTGCATGAGGGTGAGGACGGCACTCGTGTTGAGCGCATCGGCGAGCGCGGAGTGCTGACTCCCCTCGAATCTGCGCCCCATCGCGCCAAGTGCGTGCTTCAGCGCGAGACTGTTGTGGAGTCCAAGACGATCGTCGAATGCCTGCTGCAGGTCAACCCAGCGCACATCGAGCCAGTTCACATCAAAGTCGGGCAGCTTCAGGCGGCACTCCTTGCGCAGCTGCTTGATGTCGGACATACTCCACGAATAGATCTTCGTCTCCGCCTCGCCAATCCACGCGACAAACGTGTGAAAACTCTCAGAGAAAGCGGGACGGCCTGCAACCTTCTCCTGCGTGATGCCCGTGAGCTCGGTGATGTGCTTCTTCACCATCCCGTACTCGGGACAGACATAGCACTGGAACTCATCCTCCTGTTCAAAGTTCTCATTCAGGCGCACCGCACCGATCTCGATGATCTCTCCGTTGAGCTTTCTTCGGATCTCCCTGTGTTCTTTTGCGACGGGGTTCATCTCAAGGTCTACGACGATGTGTTTCATGAGCAATCCTTACTTTCAAAAAAATCTGCCGTAAGTGACGCGCGGCAGACGGTGTTGCAGTGTTCTATGGCGCTGCCAGCCCGGCGCGCGTTTACGACGTGAAGTGTTCCGTGTTTTTATTATCATAGCACAAGATTTTCAGAAAAGCAACGTCTAGGTATTTTGTCCCTCCTCTACTGGTTTTCTTTTCTCAAAAACGTGGTAGAATACAGATATATGGAAATGGGGGCTGCACATGAATTGGAAAACGGTGCTCGCGCTGCTGACGTGCAACGTGCTCTTTATGTCGGCAAGCTATACGATGATCATTCCGTTCCTGCCGATGTATCTGACGAGCGAGCTCGGCGTGGACGATGCCTCGGTCAATCTCTGGTCGGGCGTGGCATTCTCCGTGACCTTCCTGGTCTCGGCGGTGATGGCTCCGATCTGGGGACGCATCGCCGACCGCAAGGGGAAACGGCTCATGGCGATGCGTGCAAGTCTCCTCATCTCGATCAGCTATTTTTTAGGCGGCATCGTCACCTCCCCCGAGCAGCTCGTCCTCGTACGCGTCTTTCAAGGATTTGCGGCGGGACTATGGCCGATGGATCTCGCGATCATGACGCTCTATGCGCCGCGTGAGCGGCTCGGGTTCTCCCTCGGCATCATGCAGGGCACGCTGACGGCGGGCGGCGTCGTTGGGCCTCTGCTCGGCGGTGTGCTCGCAGAGGCGTTCGGTATGCGCATGAGCTTCTACATCGGCGGACTGGCTCTCTTCATCAATTTTCTCGCATTCACCTTCATCATCAAGGAGCCACCGATGCCCGAGGACAGCACAGTGCTCACGACGGAGGAGAAAAGTCCGTGGCATCTCTGGCGCATCCCCATTCTGCGCACGATGATGATTGTGAGCACACTCGCGCAGATGGTGACGTTCATCCTGATGCCCGTACTGACGACCTACATCAAACACCTCGCAGGGGCTATGGAAAACATTGTGCTCGTCGCGGGCATTGTCTTCTCGCTCGGGGGGATTGCGGGCGCGATTGCCGCGCCACTGTGGGGGGTCTTCGGGGCGCAGCGCAGCTACTTCATGGCGATGTGCCTTGCGATGTCCCTCGCGGGCACGATGCTCACCCTGCAGGGCATTCCCGACACGCTCATCCCGTTCGCCGCGATGCAGTTCGGTGTTGGGCTCTTCCTCGCGGGCATCCAACCCTCGCTGAACGCTGTCATCGCACAGCACACACCCGCACAGCTCAAGGGAAGCGTGTTCGGCATGCTCTTCGCCGCGCAGCAAGTCGGAGGATTCACGGGGCCGCTCCTCGGCGGCGTGGTCGCGACCTATCTCGGAATGCACTTCCTCTTCCCGATGGGCGGTGCGCTCCTCCTTACACTTGCGCTGTTTGTATGGTGGAGATATATACACAAGAGAGGCGCAGAAATATAAAAATGCGGTACGAAGCTGTTTTGACTTCGTACCGCATTTTTCGTTGGCGCGATCAAGGCTTTAGGGAAACGCTGATAAAACACGGATAACAAGGCTTGCGTTATCCACAGGCATCAGTTCTACAGTTTCCCATGCAAAAAGTGGAAAAGCATGCCCATATCTCTTTCTTTCCTTCCCCGAACCTCCCGCTTGAACGGGATTTTCGAGAAAAAGGGCACACTTATCCCCTTGTCATGCAAAACTCTCTCTGCCTTCCCGCCCGCAGAC
>NZ_DBHIVL010000044.1:16596-18655 GCF_057271695.1 Centipeda sp. (in: firmicutes) | reverse complement strand
TGGCAGGGCAAGCGTCACGGCTATACCGGCAGCGCACATGTCAGCTGGGCGTTCTGACCGATGCTCCATGTGCGTTGAAGTCTGTGCCAAACGGTACGGACACGTTTCAGAGGACGCACGCTGAGGGGATGTTTTATCGGCGATTCTCCGAAACAACGCCGTTGGTCAGCATACGATTATTGATACGATTATGTTACGCAGTTCCCGGTGTTTGAACCGACCGGGAACTGTTTTTTTGCACAAAAATAGGACTGCTGCAGGTTTGCTCCATACAGCAGTCCGTGCGCACTCGCGCAAGGAATTACTTCACAACATCCCCGTGCCAGTCCTTGATGCCGCCCATCTCGACGATGTTCGTATAGCCAAGTCCTACGAGTTTCTCCGATGCCTGCACGCTGCGCGCACCGCTGCGGCAGTAGACGAAGATCTTCTGCGCCTTGTCGGGCAGCTCCTTCGGCGGCGTCGTATGGATCGACTCGTTCGGAATGTTGATCGCGTTCGGGATGTGCCCGTCCGCGAACTCCCCCGCCGTCCGCACATCGACGATCAGATACCCTGACTCTGCCGCCATCATCTTTGCCGCTTCATCGGAGCTTACCCGCTGAAATGCCGTTCCCTGCGCCTTTGCATCGGACGCAGCGGCGGACTTCGGTGCGTCTGCCTGTTGCGCGTTGCCGCATCCGCAGATCCCCAGTGTCAGTACACTCAGACAAAGAGCCATAACAAATTTACTCATACAAAACCTCACAACCAAAGAATTATTTCTCAATATCGCCGTGCCAATCCTGAATGCCGCCCATCTCGACGATGTTCCTGTACCCCATATGTGCAAGCCTGTTGGCAACGTTCATACTGCGAACCCCCTTGACACAGTAAACGAAGATCATCTGATTCCGGTCGGGCAGCTCACGCGGTGCCTCCTCGCCGAACGCATCCATCGGGATGTTGATCGCATGAGGAATATGCCCCTCCGCAAACGCCTCCGGTGTGCGCACATCGAGGATCAGATAGTTCTCCTCCTTTTGCATGAGCACCTGTGCCTCATCGGCGGTGATACGACGGTATTTCGCCTGTTCCTTTCGATCATCCGCACCATCTCCATTGCAGCCTGCGCCGGCAAGAGTGACTGCAAGAAGCAGCAGGATCGCCAAAATCTTTCTCATAGATTCCCCCCAAATAACCGTGCCGCACTGCGACAATCTATCGAAAGAATACCATGATCGTGCCGCCGATCGTCGGCAGTGCGACAATCCAGAAACGCAGCACGGGCAGCGGCGCGAGGTGCGTCAGCTTTGCCCCGAAGTACGAACCGACAGAGAGCGCGACAAGCGTCTGGATAAAGAGCCACGGCGCAAGCTGTCCATATAGGACATAGCCAATGCCGCCACTGATCGAAATCGGGACAATAATCATCATCGTCGTCCCAATTGCCTGCAGCAGCGGCACACCGAACACAACCATGAGCGCAATCTGGATGTATGCCGCCGAACCGATGCCGAACGCACCCGAGAGTACGCCGCAGACGAATCCGACGGGCAGTCCGTAGAGATAGAGTTTTCGCCCCGTCAGCAACTCCTCGCGTACAGGGATCTGCCGCCCAAGCCATTCCGCCCGATAGATCCGCAGATACAGGAGAAATGCGCTCGAGAGCAGCATCACGCCCGTAAACAAGCTGAGATTCGGGGCCTCGATATGGTTCGAGAGGACGGCTCCGATGAGCGCACCGACGAGCCCCCCCATGCCGAGCACTGCGCCCGTCAGCGGAACGACCTCGCGTTCGCGGTAGTGACTGATTGCGCCTGAGAGTGTCGTGAACGCCATCGAGCCGAGTGCGACAGCAAGCGCCTGATGGATGGGAACGCCGAAGCCTACGACAAGCAGGGTGATGATAACACCACTGCCGCCTGCGCCGACAAATCCGATGATCCCCCCCATGAGAAGCATCGACAAAAAGAGCATGGCAGCCTCCATCACAGACACAGAGAAGCCCGCACCGTAACACATAAAAGGAGCTGCATAGCAGCTCCTGTCTGTTGCGATGGTGACGCCTATGGGATTC
>NZ_DBHIVL010000044.1:0-16496 GCF_057271695.1 Centipeda sp. (in: firmicutes) | reverse complement strand
GAACCCATGAACCCGCCGTGAGAGGGCGGTGTCTTAACCACTTGACGAAGGCGCCGATGAATTGGTGACGCCTATGGGATTCGAACCCATGAACCCGCCGTGAGAGGGCGGTGTCTTAACCACTTGACGAAGGCGCCACTATGTCAACAGGAAATACTATAGCATGGAAACAGAAAAAAAGCAAGCATTTTTTTCGCAGGACACAGATTTATGCGGAAAGCTGTGCGAGCGCAGCCTCCATGCGTGCAAGCCCCGCCTTTCTGCCGAGGATGGCAAGGAGTTCCGTCGCTCCCCCCGGCGTGACGGCCTGTCCTGCCGCCGCAATGCGCAGCACCCACATGACCGTGCCCTTCTTCCAGCCCTCGCGCTCGATGCACTCCTCAAGCAGGGCATAGAGGAGATCATTCTCCCAACGCTCCGCCGGAAGAGCGGAGAGGATTTCAATCAGTGCAGGGAGCAGTTCCCGCGCTGCCTCCGCCGTAACTTTGTTGCGCTTGTTCTCATAGAGAGCTGCATCGAACGGCGGTGTCTCGATGAGGAATGCAATCGCAGGGCGCACATCGGAGAGCTTCGTTACGCGCGTGCGCAGGAGACGCGCAATCGTCCCCCACTGTGCCTCCAGATGTGCGGGCAGTTTCCCTGCATAGGGGCGTGCAGCTGCGGCGAACTCCGCATCCGTCATTGCCTTGAAGTACTCCCCGCTCATCCAGCCGAGCTTGTCATAATCAAAGACGGCCGGCGACTTCGACAGTCCCTCGAGCGAGAATGCCTCGATCAGCTCGTCCATCGAAAAGACTTCCTGATTCGTCGTCTTTGGGTTCCATCCAAGGAGCGCGACATAGTTCACGATCGCCTCGGCGGGGTACCCCATCTTTACGAGATCGTCAAAGCTCGTCGCACCGTGCCGCTTCGAGAGCTTGCTTGTCTTGCCCGTCGCATCGTCCCGCCCCATGACGGGGGCAAGGTGTACGAACACAGGGGGCTCCCACCCGTACGCCTCATAGAGGAGGACGTGCTTTGGCGTCGAGGTGATGAACTCCGTGCCGCGGATGATATGCGACACCTTCATGAGGTGGTCGTCAATGACGTTTGCAAAGTTATACGTCGGCATGCCATCACGTTTGAGGAGTACCTGATCCTCGAGCTCCGTGTTCGGAATCGTGACATTGCCGTGGAGCACATCGTAGAACGTCGTCTCACCGACGAGCGGCATCTTCTGACGGATGACGTATTCCTCACCGCGTGCGAGATGCTCCTCCACCTCTGCCGCAGGGATGTCGCGGCAGGTGCGCGGATAGCCGCCGAAGGTCTTTTCCCCCTCGACCGGCTTCGCCTCCTCCGTATGGTGGCAGAAACAGCGATAGGCGTGACCGCTCGCCACGAGCTGCTCGGCGTACTCGTTGTAGATCGCCATGCGCTCGCTCTGAACATAGGGGCCATAGTCGCCGCCGATTTCGTCGGGTCCCTCGTCGGGCACAATCTTCGCCGCGTCGAGCGTGCGGCGGATAAAGTCCACCGCATCCGCAACGTAGCGGTTTCGGTCAGTATCCTCAATGCGCAGGATAAATGTACCGTCATTCGCACGCGCGAACAGATAGGCATAGAGTGCCGTGCGCAGGTTGCCGATATGCATATAGCCCGTCGGGCTCGGTGCAAAACGGGTGCGAATCTCCGTATGTGTCAACGTATATTTCCTCCAAATAACAATGCTGTAATCTCAACCGCGCAGATAGCTGCACAGCGCGCGGAACATGATGAGCGAGCTCATCGCACCCGGATCCTCGATGCCGATGCTGCGCGGGCCGATGAGTGCCGCACGCCCACGGCGCGCCGCAATCGTCTTCGTGTACTCTGCTCCCGCACGTCCTGCATTCAGCGCGTCCTCAAGGCACTCGCGCAGACTCTTGCCATCCGCATTCTCTGCACGGAACGCATCGCGGATCGGAATGAGCGTATCGAGCATGGTCTTGTCCCCGCGCTCGGCGCGTCCACGCCGCTGGATCGCATCGATCCCCGCTGTAAAGAGCTTCTCGAAGCTATGTACGTCGAGCCGCGTCTTCTCGTTCACCGCTTCGCCCGCACGGACGAAGGCGATGCCGTAGAGAGGCCCCGCCGCGCCGCCGACGTTCTCGATGAACGCACGTCCGATGTGATGGAGCACGTCGCTGACCGGCGCATCGGGCGGCAGCTCCGCCAGACGCTCCTCCGCCGCCGTAAAACCGCGCGCCATATTCAGACCATGATCCCCGTCTCCGGTCTTTGCATCCACTGCCGTGAGATAATCTTTCTGCGCCATAATCGCAGCGATGACCGCATTCACCGCATCCCTTACGTTTGCCATCTCCATCGCACCAACTTTCCCAGTAGTTACATGAGGCCATATCCTCTCATACATTATAGCACGGGATTTTCCACAGGAAAAGGGGATGCCAATATTTCTGCAAAGTTTTCCGAAAAGACAGATTTCAAGTTGTTGCAGCAAATTGTTGTTCCCGGATTTGTCAAGTCTTGCAGGTCGATTTTTTTTATGATATCATAATGCACAAGAAGGTGCGCCTTAGGTGCGCGTATGCCTTAGCAATGTCTAACCTACAGATCTTTCAGGGAATCCGAATTGATTCCGGTGAACGCGATGCGCTTCGGTGAACGCGGCAGCCGGACTTAGGGTACCCACCTGCTTTACGCAGGTATAGACATATAAGTCATACGGCATTTCAGACCCCTCTCTTGTGGTCAGAGTGGAACTGCCCCTGCGGCGGCTCTGTTCTGACCTTTTTGTATGCGCGCAGTGGCAGGATTTTTTCAAAAAGACACGAATAAATATAATGTTATACAAGGTTACACAGGATCAGGGGAGATCGACATGTCGGATCTGGATAAAACGAACGAAGAGAGACCCGAGGACGCGCCGGCAAAAAAACGTGGCCGTCCCAAAAAGCGCATACAGGAAGAGGCGGAGGAGACTGCCGCCAAAAAACGCGGCCGTCCGAAGAAGGGCGAGGGCGCAGCAAGTCATGCACCCGTGCGCCGCGAACGCCCGACAGAGCTGGTCTTTGCACTCGACATCGGCACGCGCAGCGTCATCGGCATCGTTGCCGAACAGCGCGACGGGCTGCTCCACATCCTCGCCACAGAGCGCATGGAGCACAAGACGCGCGCCATGCTCGACGGACAGATTCACGACGTGCCGCAGGTCGCCGCCATCATCCGCGAGGTCAAACGCCGGCTCACGGAGCGCACAGGAATGCTCAGCAGTGCCGCTGTCGCGGCTGCGGGACGCGCACTCTACACGATGACCGCCGACGCAGAGCAGGACCTCACGGGCACGATTACGCCCGCGCAGCAGCGCGACCTCGACTTTGCCGGTGTGCAGGCGGCTCAGCGCAAGCTTGCACACTCGCACACGGTCGACGATCCGACGCGCTACTACTGCGTCGGCTACAGCACGATCCGCTACGAGCTCGACGGCAACGAGCTCAAGACGCTCGTCGGACAACGCGGCAGACACGCGAAGGCAACCGTCATTGCGACCTTCCTCCCGCGTCAGGTCGTCGACTCCATGCAGTCCGCGCTGCGCGAGACGCATCTTGAGATGCGCGCGCTGACCCTCGAGCCGATCGCGGGCATCAACGTCCTCATCCCACCGA
The DNA here is from genome assembly GCF_057271695.1 of Centipeda sp. (in: firmicutes). Taxonomy (NCBI): domain Bacteria; kingdom Bacillati; phylum Bacillota; class Negativicutes; order Selenomonadales; family Selenomonadaceae; genus Centipeda; species Centipeda sp. (in: firmicutes). The sequence continues at coordinate 12,849 of NZ_DBHIVL010000044.1, read as the reverse complement.
CGATGCGCCATCTGAACCTCGTTCTCGTCGACATCGGTGCGGGTACCTCCGACGTTGCCATCACGCGCGGCGGCTCCGTCATCGCCTACGGCATGGTGCCAATGGCGGGCGATGAGATTACCGAAGCGATCTCGCGCGAGTACCTGCTCGACTTCAACATTGCCGAGGACATCAAACGCAAGGCGGCGGACGGACAGGATGTCTCGTTCACGGACATCCTCGGCATGAAGCTCTCGCTCACTGCCGAGCAGGTTCTCACCGCCATCAAACCGGGCGTCGAGAACCTTGCAAACGCGATCGCAAAGCAGATCTTGGAGCTCAACGGCGAGCCGCCGCAGGCGGTCATGCTTGTCGGCGGCGGTGCGCGCACGCCCATGATGCCGGAGCTCGTGGCTGCGGCACTCGGCATCCCCGAGGCGCGCGTTGCCGTGCGTCAGCCGGACGAGGTGGACGGTGTTGCAGATCTGCCCGCCGAGCTCCACGCGCCCGATGCGGTCACACCGCTCGGCATCCTCAAGATCGCCTCCATCAACACGCTGCACTTCCTCGCCGTCTGGATCAACGACATCGAGTACAGCCTCTTCAACTTCCGCGAGCTCAACGTCTCCGATGCCCTGCTCGCCGCCGGCATCAGCCTGCGCAAATACAACGGCCGCCCCGGCATGGGACTCATGATTACCGTGAATGGCGAGCGGCGCAGCTTCCCCGGCACGATGGGCACGCTCGCACAGATCACAATCGACGGCAAGAGCGCAAGCCTCGACTCCCCCATCCATGACGACTGCCGCATCAAGCTCGTTGCGGGTGAGAACGGCACACAACCCGAGATCCATCTAAGTGAGATCATCGGCACAATCGACAGCTACACCGTTATTCTCAATGGAGAGGAAACACCTGTCACCGCAAGCATTCTCGTGAACGACAGCGCCCCCGACGGCGATCCGGTCCTGCGTGACGGCGACTCCATCATCTCACGCCGCGAGCGCACCCTCGGCGAAGTGCTGCGCGCAGCACATCTGCCGCCCACGGGACGGCGCATTTCCTATACGCTGAACGGCGAGGCACGCCGTTTCTCCACCCTGCCGAAGATCACGCTGAACGATGCCCCTGCACCGCTCTCCACCATGCTGCACGAGGGCGATGTTATCGAGTACGAGGAGACCGCCATTCCGACGGTCGAGTCCGTCCTTGACCTCTCCGCTGCATCCTCCTACGCGACCATCACCTACGAGGGCAGGGAGCATCAAGTACCTGCCTCCGGATTCTCCCTCACCATCAACGGACGTGAAGCATCGCCCGGCACGGTGGTTGAGGACGGCGCCGTCATCGCCTATCAAAAGGGTACGGGTACGGCAAACGTCAGTGAGGCACTCCTCGCCGTTGGCTTTACGCCGCCGCCCGCGACGAGCCGCGTCACCTTCACGCTCCTTGTCAATGGCGTTAAGGCGGACTTCACCAGTCCCATCCGTACAGGTGATACACTCGAAGTAGGGTTCACCCCGCTCGAGTCACTAAGCGGTGCTCCCGCCTCCGACGGGAATGCCCCCGCCGCGAGTGCGATCCTCTCCGGCATCGCCGCGCGCAGCACACTGGGGCAGGAAGACAGCTCCGTGGTAGCACCGACGAACATTGCCGCATCGGAAAAACCTGCTCCTCCTGCATCTACAAATCCTGTGCCGCAGAATCCTGCTCCCTCCGCTCCCACCATTACCATCGATTCTCTCATGCGCTACGACTGAACGCAGCAAACAAAAAGGGTGTACCATGAAGCAAATGCCTCATAGTACACCCTTTTCGTTTGCTTCCTCCCGCAGAGATTTCCAGCGATCATGCAGCCAGAACCACTCCTCGGGATAGCGGCGAATCCACGCTTCAAGGCGGTCGCTGACGAGCTGTGTCACACGTTTGACATCCGCCGCACGGTCGTCGGTTTTTTCGACCATGATGCCCCGCTCGACGGTGATGACATGATGTCCGTTCGGCTCACGATGGATGAACACGGGAAAGATCGGCACCTCGCAGCGGCGTGCAATCGCCGCCGCCCCCGTAAATGCGTTCGTCGGCTGTCCGAAGAAGTCGATGATGACGCCGTCGCGCAGACTCGGATCTTGGTCGCTGATGAGGCCGATGATCCAGCCCTCGCCGATCATGCGGAACATCTCCCGCACGCCCGTGCGATAGGTGACATACACGCCGACGAGTGCGCGGTACTCGTTGATGAAGCGATCCATGCCCACCGAACTCTGCCGTTTCGCCACACCGACGACGGGAAATCCCGCCGAAGCGAACGCCGCGCCCATAATCTCCCAGTTGCCGCTGTGCGAGGTCGCAAAGACCGCCCCGTTCCCCTCGGCGACAACCGCACGCAGTTCCTCCACAGCTCCCGTGAGCGTGACGTAGTCCGCGATGTGCTCCTTCATGACGGGATAGCGCAGTACCTCCATCAGCATCGGGCCGAAGCGCAGACTGCTCGCGCGTACGATGCGCTCTGCCTCTGTCTCCGAAACGCCAAGACAGCGCACGACCTGCTCCCGTGCGAGAGTCTTGCGCCGCGCGGGGATGAAGCTCCACGCAAGCCGCGCCAGCCCTTCGCCGAGTGCCATCGCTGCACGGTGCGGCAGGAGGCAGATGAGGAAGCTCAAGGCTTTCATCGCATAGTAGGAGAACATCTCAGTCCTTCCCGCGCAGATCCGCGAGCTCCTTTTCGAGCGATTTTATTTTTTTCACCATCTCGGGCAGACGGCGGATCGCCGCCTGTACACGCAGCCATTCCGTATGCGGCTGCACGGGGAAGCCCGCACAGAAGACCCCCTCCGGCATATCCGCGATGATGCCGGAGCGTGCGGCGTACACCGAGTTTGCCCCGATCGTGATGTGTCCGACCGTACCGACCTGCCCGCCGAACGTGACGTTGTGCCCGACCTTCGTCGAGCCGGAGATCCCCGTCTGCGCGACGATGAGGCAGTTCGCGCCGATGCTGCAGTTGTGCCCGACGTGCACGAGATTGTCGATCTTCGTCCCCTTGCCGATCACGGTCGCGCCGAGCGTCGCGCGGTCAATGCCGACGTGTGCGCCGATCTCCACATCATCCTCGATGATGACGCCGCCCACCTGCGGGACCTTCGTATGCACCCCCGCCTCAGTCGTAAAGCCGAAGCCGTCCGCACCGATCACGGCAGAGCTGTGGATCGTGCAGCGCGCACCGATGCGGCAGTGTTCGCGCACGGTCGCACTCGGGTAGATGACCGTGTGCTCGCCGATCACGCTGTACTGCCCAACATAGGCATGGGGATAGATGGTCACGCCCGCACCGAGCACTGCGTAGTCGTCCACATAGGCAAAGGGCAGGATGGTCACGCCCGCGCCGATCTGCACACCGCGCCCGATGTACGCCTCATCGCTGACACCAACGGCGTGCTCAATGGGCGGGACAAAGATCGTCAGCAGCTTTGCAAATGCGGCCTTCGGCTCATCAACAAAGATCACAGTGCGGTCAAAGCCCTCCGTCCCCGTCGGCAGGAGGAGTGCCCCCGCCTTTGCCCCCGTGCGTGCCGCCTCGATGTGCGGCGGTACAGCAAAGGTGAGATCGTCCGCGCCCGCCTCATCCAGTGCAGCAAGCCCGCGAATCACGCGTGCACCGTCGCCGCTGACCGTACCGCCGACGAGTGCGGCGATCTCATTGACTGTCTTTTCCATGCGCATGCCCTCTTATTGGAGTTTTCCGATCACTTCGTCGGTAATGTCCACACCGCCCGTGAGGACACTTGGCTGTGTCTTGGTGCCGCTGTCGAGCACGATATCCAATTTTTTCTCTTTGACAATATCCTGCACAGCGACATCCAGCTTCTGTTGGAGCTGAATCGTATACATCTGATTGAGCCCCGCCATCTTGCGCTGCGTCTCCATCTGGAGCTGCTGCGCCTCCTCGGTCGTCATGTTCGGTGACGTCTCGAACTTCGCCTGCGCCTCCTGCTGCGCCTCCATGAGTTTTCCGTTCGCCTCATCAATCACTGCTTTGATCTGCGGTGCCTCGGTCTGCACACGCGTAGTGTCGACCGTACCGATATGCACTTGACCACAGCCCGCCGCGAAAAGACTCGCGGTAAGAAGGACAGCCGCAGCTGCCTTGCTCGTAACATTCATCTGTAAAATAGTCCTTTCATGAGTGTCGAAAGAATTTGCTTCATTTCTGCCTGGCAGCCTCGATGCTCTGCATCTCGCGCACCATCTCGTCGGTCACATCGTACGCCGCATTGCTGATAATCGGTGCATAGCGCACCGCGGTGAACGATGCGGCAGCGGGCAGCAGCGTCATGCGATCCGCCTCGGGCGAGGCAAGCACGAGGGTAAAGTGGTGCTGAAGCGCGAGTTTCGCCGCGCGACTGCGCACATCGCGCATGATCTCCGCCGCGAGAGTATCCGCCTCTGCACGCACAGCGGCAAGACGAGCAGCACGCTGCATCTGCGCAGAGTGATCCTCCTGCACCGCAAGTGCACGCGCCATCTCCTTTGTGCTCCGCTCCTCCACCTCTTGTTTGAGACGTTCCGCCTCCGCCTTCTGCGCCGCCACAGCCTCCTGCGCCTGTTTTGTCCATGCCGTCTGCTGCGGCTCGATGCGCGCAGCGACGCGGGCGCGGATCTCCTCCTGCCACTGGCGATAGAGTGCCATCTGACGCTCTCCGCGCTCCCGCTTCAACATCGCACGCTCACCCTCCCAGACGGCACGCTCACGGGCGAGCTCCTCCTCGGATATATGGGGACCGTGCATTGCCCGCTGATTGTCAATCTTGAGGTTGATGTTCAGAATGGCGTTCAGATAGTCGTCGTCAATCGCCTTCTTACGCGCCTCGTAGTCCGCCTCCGTCTGCTTGCGATAGAGCTCCGTCAATCGCTTCTGTTCGCGCTCAAGCGCAACGCGTGCCGAGATCACCGTCTGTGCATTCTTCTGCCAGACAGAGTCCTCGAATGGCGCATCATCCGTCTTTGGCGGCTCAATTTCAGGCAGCTTGGGGAGATCGCGCAGGAGCAGTGTGAGTGTCTGTTCCTCTGTGCGCAGTTTGCGCAGATGTGCATAGGAGGGGTGTGCCGCAAGCACCTCCGCGAGACGCATCGTGCCGATCTCGCGCTCCGTCGTCGGAGACTCGGACGCGGGGCGAAGGAGGAGCACTGCAAGAAGTGAGAGAAGGCACACGACACCCGCAAGGATCTCCCTGCGTCTTGTCTGCCATCGTTTTCGCACAGTCGCTCCTCCTCCTGCTTATAAAAATGTACCGAGCAGAGCTCTGCCCGGTACATATGCGCATTTTCTACGAAATTACTTGCCCAACTGCTTGACGACATCCTGCGTGATGTCCTGTCCGCCGTAGACCACTGCGCCCTTCTCGATGACAACGGAGAGCCCCTTCTTTTCAGCAACGCTCTTGACGGCATCCTGGATGCTCTTCTCGATGGGATCCATCAGTTCCTGATTTTTCTGCTGGAGACGCTGCATCGTCTGCTGGTAGTAGTCCGACTTCTCCTGGTCGTTCATGTTCGCCGACTTCGCTTCAAAATCCGCCTGTGCCTCCTGCGAAGCCTTCTGCATCTCAGCGTTTGCCGCTGCGAGCTGCGGATGCTGGCTGCCGACCTGACGATAATCCACCACGCCGACGGAGGACGTTGCCGCCGAGGCGATGCCCGATCCGCTCTGTGTGAGCGCGAGTGCAACCACCGAGCCGACGAAGACGACGGCGATGAGTATGCTGATAATCTTAACCTGCTTCTGCTGCAATTTGATCATGAATATAATCTCCTTTTCTATCAGATCCATCGGTACACTGACCGAACGCGCCCATTATAGCAAAGAGCGGCGTACAGTTCAATATTATTTTACAACACGGTGGCCAACCATCGGCATTTCCCCGAACTCCATGCTCGCAAGTTTGGGACAGCTGATCGGGTTGTTCAGCCAGTTCTCATGCGTAAAGGTCGCATCCACGGTCTTGGGACCGTCCTGAAAGCGGTAGGTGGAGCTGTAGACACCGTCCACAATGCTCTGATGGACAAGCGTTGCCTTGCCGTACATCGCCTCCATCTCACCGAGACGCAGCCCCGGCCGGAGACCGTCAAAATTCTCCTTCGTGATGACATCCTGCGCATCAGCGCCCCCCTGCCACGAACCCATCGACGGTGCACGATCCGCTGTCTTTCCACCGCAGCCCACAATGAGCATGGACGAGGCAACAAACGCTGCCGCCACAAGACCAAGTTTGCTGACTTTCATCATAGCACTCCCTCTTTTCTATAAAACTCTCCAAAATGCCTTTTTATCATACACTATTCCAGACGTTCATTCAAGAAGAAAAACGAACTCCTCACGGCTGCGCTGTCCGCCGATAGAGACGCAGCTTTGTCCGTCCCTCGCGCGGCAGTGCTCCGAGCTCTTCCCACCCCTGCGCCGCAAGATTTTCCTCGAACGCATCGAACGCATGACGCTCTACGACGAGATACACCGTCCGATCGGACGGCAGCTCATCCATCGGCAGGAACGGCATAACGTTCTTGCTGTTCCAGCTCATCTCCTTCGGCGCACGTGCCGCAATCTCCTCGCGCGTCGCGAGCGCATACATCGTGTGTCCCGTATAGTAGGGGACGGTCGCCGTATAGTCCCCATAGCAGAGGAGCAGATCATCTTTTTTCATCGTCTGAGAGAGAATATCCGCCGCCCCCTTGCCGCTGAAATGCCCGTCGCGCTCCGTGTAGTTCGTCACCACGGAGACCACGGCGAGATAGAGCCCCATCCCGACGATCGCCCCCGCTTTCAGCACGCGCGGATTGCGCACGAGCAGGCGTGCCGTGAGGATCGCCGTTGGCAGGAATGCGGGGAAGCTGTACGTTGGATACTTGGTCGCCATGCACTGGAAAAAGAGCGGCACCACAATCGCCCAGACCAGCAGGAAAAGCGTCCGCACGTCGATGACGGGACGGATCCGCCACGCACGATAGAGAGCAAGCGGCAGGGCAAAGCTCCACGGGAACGTCCCGATGAAGTAGATGCCAAGGTAGAAATACCAGACATTCCACTGCGCGTGCTCGGAGACCGTCGCACGCAGGACGTTGTGGATACCGAGGAAGGTGTTCACGAAATCCGCCCCGTGTGCGAGATACATATAGATGTACCACGGCGCACAGACCGCCGCAAAGACCAGAAGCCCCGTCGGAATACAGATGCGGCGGAGCGCGGAGAGGTCGCGTTCCAGTGCGAGAAACACCAGGATGATAAGCCCCGGCAGGAGCAGTCCAATCGGCCCCTTCGTCAGCACGGCAAGCCCCGCACAGGCATAGGCGATGTAGAAATACCCCCGCCGCTGCGCACGATAGCCGATGAAAAATGCGGCAAGCGTCCCGCCGAAAAAGAGGAAGAGACTCATATCCGTGAGAATGAGCTTTGCGAGCACGGCGTAGAGCACGCCTGTCCCGAGGATGATCGTCGACCAGAATGCCGTTCGCTCATCGTAGATCCGCCGCGCAAAGACATAGGTCAGAGCGAGCCCTGCTGACGCAAAGAGTGCGGGGAAAAACCGTGCGGCGAAATCCGTCACGCCGAACATGGAGAACGCTGCGACAAGCTCCCAGTAAAAGAAGATCGGCTTATCGTACCAGTAGTTCCCGTAGATCTGCGGCGAGAGCCAGTCCCCCGCCGCGAGCATCTCCTTTGCCGTCTGGGCATAGTTGACTTCGACGGGCGCGGTGACAGGGAGCGTTCCGTTGCCCCAGAAATACAGCAGAACGAGGCAGAAAATCGCCACGCCGCTTGTCAGACGTTCATTCACTCACATTCCTCCCCCTGCTGTCCGCTTAAGGAAGCACTGATAAATTCAGCACCGTCATCTTAGCACATCTTTTTTGCCCGTACTGTGTCGGCAAATCCTCCACATAGCACTGCTATGCGTCCGGTTTGCCTCCTTGTCCGAACGAAAAAATCTGCACCAATCTGACGGACTTCATTTTATCAGCGATTCCTTAAATGCCGATTGTCACATGCAATCAGATAGAGCGGACGATTTTTTACCTCCTGCAGAATGCGAGCGATGTATTCGCCGCAGATGCCAAGCATCATCATCTGCATCCCACCGAAGAAGAGACTGCACACGACAATCGTCGACCAGCCCGGCACCGTCGCCCCGCTCAGCGTCTCAAAGAGGACGTGGAGAAAGAGCAGCACGGCGAGCAGTGCCGAGAACACGCCCACATAGAATGCCACACGCAGCGGCTGCACCGAGTAGGAGAGAATACCATCGAGCGCGAACGAGATCATCTTGTGCAGGGAGAACTTCGACTGCCCTGCGAACCGCTCGTGTGCGACGAACTCCACCGATGTCTTGCGAAAGCCCATCGATCCGACAATCCCACGGATGAAGCGCGCGTGTTCACGATAGCGGCGCAGGGCAAGCACCGCCTTGCGATCCATCAGGCGGAAGTCCGACCCGCCCTCGACGATCTCCACGTCCGACAGCGCGTTGAGCAGACGGTAGTAATACTTCGAGGTCAGCCGTTTGAAGGGAGACACCCCCTCCGTTGTGAGCCGCACTGTCTGGACAATCTCATGCCCCGCCTCCCATTTGGCAAGGAGCACAGGCAGAAGCTCCGGAGGGTGCTGCATATCGCCGTCCATCGTGATGACCGCATCGCCGTCCGCGTGGTCGATGCCGCAGGTGAGCGCGAGCTGATGTCCGGAATTGCGCGCGAGGAAGATCGACTGCACACGCGCATCGCGTGCACCCAGTTCACGTAGGATTTCACGGCTGCGGTCGCGTGAGCCGTCGTCGATAAAGAGAATCTCGTATGCATAGGGCAGCGTGTCCATGACCTTTTCCACGCTCTCCGTAAAATGCGCGATATTCTCCTCCTCGTTGTAGACCGGAACCACAATCGAAATCCGCTTCACCATCTCACCCCTAGAAATTTCCAATCAGCCGCAGCCATGTGTCATGGCGGTCGACCAGTCCCGCAATGCTCATGAAGTCGTGCACCTTGTACCGCAGCTCCCACGCATACGCGCCCTGCTCCGGCCAATGCTCATAGCGCAGATGCCAGCGCGGATGCAGCGCATAATCTGCCGCAAACGAAAAGAGGTCATTGCTCAAACCGTAACGCAGCTCGCCTGTCAACTGTGGCAGCAGCGCACGCGCATAGCCTACACGCCAGTCAAACTTCACATCCTCGGGTACGGCGTCCGTCTCCACATAGAACTCGTCACGCGCACTCAGCATCTGTCCCGCATGCAGTCGTACGTGCAGATCACGCCGCACACCGTCACGATTCTCCATCGCACGCCCGATATCGAGCCAACCCGTCAGACGCAGGCGATAGCGGCTCGTATCCGTGCGGCTCATCACCGTCATTCGCTCCGCGGGCGCAATCGTCACGGGGGAGACGAGATGGAGACGGCGAAAATCACTGCCCCCATCCAAGGTCTCTGCCAGACGCTGCTCAAACGCAGCCCGGTGACGCGCAATAAAGGAGACAGGCACACCGACAAGACGGTTCACTTCGCCCTCCATCACGCTGCGCCGCGTGAGCAAGGCGGCATTCGGAATCGTATCCGAGCGCATCGAGAGATCGACCGTTCGTACAACAGGCAGACGCGGATAGACCGTGAGGTGCACCTTTGCCATCTGTTCCACGTCAATGTCATAGTCTGCACGGAACTCCGGCAGATGGACATCCATATACGCGGTCAGACTGCGCTTGAGTGCACCCGCCGCCCAGTCCGTTGCCGCAAGCGGCAGCCCCACGAGCGCATCCGAGAACACCGTCTGCACCCCCGCAAGATCCGCACGTACCAGCTCCTCCACTTCGGGCGGCATCCCCTCGACCGCTGTCTCGACAGCAACACTTTGAATCGTATCCGCCCACGGTGCAAGACGGATCTCTACCTCCGTACGCACATCGGGACGCACTGAGACCGCCGTCACCGTGTACCCGACGAGCAGACGGTCAAAGACCGCGCCAATAACAGCCTCCTCCTCCGTCGCCGAGACCGCCGTCACCACACGCCCCTCCATGCGCTCCGCCGCGATTGCCGCAACCGTACGCTCCATGCGTTCACGCACAATGGAGGGAATCGGTTGATCGCCCACGACAATAGCCGCAGTCTCCTCCACGCGGGAGGATGCTGCGGCATATATGGAGGCAGGAAGCCCCCCTGCGAATACGAGAAGAACGAGCACCCACACACGCAAGAGAGGGCAAAGCGGCTGCATCAGAACGTGCCGCCGACGCGGAAGTGCACGCGTCCGCCCTGCGAACCGCGTCCGTAGTCAAGACGCAGCGGACCGATCGGTGTGTTTAGCCCCAGTCCGACACCGATACTCCCATACAGCTTCTCCGGCATGAAGCCGTCGCTCCATGCGCCGCCGTAGTCGGCAAAGAGTGCTCCGGTCACCTTCGATACAATCGGGAAACGATACTCCATCGAGGCGAGTGCCATTCGCGTACCACGGAACTGATCCTCACGGTAGCCGCGAATCGTGTCCTGCCCTCCCATACGGAACTGGCTGTACTCAGAGATCGCCCCGCGGCTGATGCCATACTGCCCGCGCAGAACGAATACCTGCGCACGCCCCGCCTTGAGATAATGCGTGTCACCGAGAACAACTTTCTGATAGTTGAAATCGCCGCCGAATCCCGCGAACTCGGTCGAGACCGAGGCTCGCGCGCCCATCGTCGGCTCATAGACATTGTCGCGCGTATCCGTCACATGCTCAAGGGTGATGCTGCGTGTCGTGCCGAAATTGCTGCTGAGCCATGCCGTATTGCCGCTGCGGTTACCGGCAGTCCCCGTCTCCGTGTGCTTGACGTATTTATCCTTGCGGTTGCGGAGCGTGACGAAGTTCGTCGAATACTCGCTCATGGGACGACTTAGGGTAAACTCACCGCCCGAATACTTCCGCATGAACGACTCCTTATGATTGCCGTTTTCATCGTAGTCGTCGTATTCATAGGTGCGATTGTAGACGCGGAGCGTGCCTGCCGTCTCCTTTTTGTCGAGCCACGGACGACGATACATGAACGTATAGCCGCGTGCATCCGTATCATCTCCGCTCATTTCATAGCTGAGGCTGATGGTGTCGCCCATGCCGCGGAAGTTCGTGTCGCTGACACTCACCATGCCGACCATGCCATCGGAACTCGAGTAGCCCGCACCAATGCCGAACGACCCCGTGCGTTTCTCCTTGACATCGATCTCCATGACGACCGCGTTCGGCTCGACACCGGGGTTCATCTTGACATTGACATCCTCAAAGAACCCGAGGTTGTAGATGCGCTGCATACTGCGCCGCGCCTGATTCGCATTGAACGGCTCGCCCGTCTTCTGGCGCATCTCGCGGAGGATCACATAATCCTTCGTTTTCTTATTGCCCTTGACCTTGTAATCCTCGAGAACGCCCTCGCTGATCTTGATTGTGAGCGTACCGTCCTGTGCGATGTTCAGATCCGTAATCTTCGCAAGGATATAGCCGTCTGCACGGTACTTCTCCTGAATCGCCTGCACATTTTCCTGCAAGGTACGCGAATTCAGCAACTCGCCACTCTTCACGGTGACGAGTTCCATCAGGGCCTTCGTTGTCTCGACGGTATTCCCCTCGATCTTTACCTCCTTGAGTTCGGGATTCTCGAGCACATGGTAGGTCAGCACAACCCCCTCAGGCACCTTCTCGAAGGTCGGGTAGAGATCATAGAAATATCCCGTCGCATAGACGGCGTCACGGTCCTTCACAAGCCCCGCCGCCGAAACCGGATCACCAACGTGCATCGCCAATGCCGCGCGTGCTGTCGGCTCAGTTGCCGCCGTTGCGCCGCTGAAATTGATCTCCACGATCGTCTTGCCTACCTGTGCGGCGAGATAGTTCGAGATCTCATCCTCCGCAGGACGCTTTGCCGTCCATGCGGCAGCACGTTCGTCCGAGGCCACAGGCGTGGATGATGTGGTCAGCACAGGCGCGTCTGCAACAGGTGTGTCCGACATGGATGACATAGTGCCGCTCCGCACGGACGCACCCGTGACCGCAGTAGCCGCTGCAGCAAAGCCATGCGGCAGAGCCAGCACAGATGTCCCAACGCCAAGGGCAACGGCGAGTGTGAGTCTCTGATATTTCTTACTGTTCAAGGGCGAAACCTCCTAGAATGTGCACATGTCGGTGCACTATTGCAATCCCGCCGCAAAGAGCGGCGGTACTTGTAAACTATTCCCGCAAAATCTTGCCACCGACCTGCATGAGATGCTGCATATCGGCATTTGGCACACGCGGCTGTGCAATGACGGCGCGCTCCGGGGCAGCTGTCTCCGCATGCGTCGGTGTGCTGTACGTCTGTGCAGCCTCTGTACGCGCTCCCTCCTGATGCTCATCCGAGGTTGGACGCACAGTCTCCTGCTGTACGGCGGTCTCTTCTACAGGCACAGGCGATGCAGGTCGCTCCACACTTTGAATCGGCAGAGCAGTCTCTATCGGTGCGGATGTCGGTATGAGGATATCCGCATGTATCTCCGACGTCTGCGCAGGCGTGGATGCCGCAAACTCCTCGGTAGGAGGCGCGTCCCACACGATCCATGTGATTGCCGCTGCCGCAGCGAGCGGAGGCAGCAGCCGCGCTGCCCATCGTCGGAAACGTGCGCGACGGTCTGCCGCGAGCCGTGCAAGTTCCGCACGTGCGAGCATGAGCTTTAGGGAATCACTGATAAATAGTGGATAATCACAGCCAGCTAATCCGCAGACACAAATTTCACAAATTGCAATACAAAAGAGCGTGCAAATACTGCTCTCATTGCCCCTTTTTCTTCCCCGAATCGCCCGTTTCACCGGGAAA